>JBEAOJ010000001.1:0-4299 GCA_041164985.1 Verrucomicrobiota bacterium
CGCAACACCAAGCCCCCGCTCCTCTTCTGGCAGGGAATCCTTTCCACCGACTGGGGCAACCACTGGTCACTCGCCCTGCTCCGTGCACCAAGCGTCCTCTACACTCTCCTCACGGCAGGGCTACTCATCCTCGTGGGATGGAAGCGACTGCACAGTGTTCCGCTGGGCATCTCCGCCGCGCTCCTCTTCCTCTGCTTCTTCAGCACTTACCGCTACGGCAGGGTCTTCCTGACCAGTGCGCCGGAGACCTTCTGGCTCTTCGCCCCGCTGGCCCTGCTCCTGCTCCACCGGGAGCCGCGCTTCCCCGAGGGGCTGCTCTGGCCCTGGGTGTGGGGAGGAATGATCGGCATCGCCCTGCTCTACAAGTCCTTCGCCCTCGTGATCCCGGTGGCCGTCACGCTCTCACTCTGGCAACTCCGGGCCCGTGAGTGGAAGCCCGCCCCCTTCCTGATCCGTGATGCCTGGCGCATCGCGACGACCGTTGTGGCGGCGCTGCTCCTCTTCGGACTTTGGTTCTGGCTCGACCCTCACCCCTCGCAGGTTCTCCGGGACTTCGTGTTGAGGGAGAATGCGGGCAAATTCAACACCGGCGGCGAGAGCTACTGGCTCAACCTCGTCTGGGGCCAGTCGAGTCTCTGGCGGATCGTTGTTTCCTATCCGCTCAATGCCGGACTTCTCGCCTTGGTGGTCGTCGTCCTGTTCATCGACACGTGGAAGCGCAGGCGGCATCTCTCCCATCTCGAAGTCTTCCTCTGGATCTGGATGATCGTGCTGGCCGTCTTCTTCTGCATCCCAAACCAGCGCGACGAACGCTACCTGCTGCCCGCCATGCCGGCGCTCGCCCTGCTGATCGCGATCCGGCTCGGCCATCTGCCGCGCTGGGTGCTCGGTGTCACGCTGGTCGCGGCGGGTAGTGTCATGGCAGGACTCACCGGCCTGGGCCTGCTGCTTCAGCAGACGGCAGCCATCGGAACGCTCTATCCGCTCTGGGTGGCGCTTGTTCCCGCCATCGGGCTCATTCTCGTTATCGCGGGGCTTTTCGCCGATCACCTTGCCCGTCCTCTGCTTGCGCCCGCTATCCTGACGGTCTACCTCTGCTACACCCTTTTCCTGATCCCGCTCGACCGGGGCCCGGGCCTCTTCAAGGGTGAAGGCGTCGAATCCGTGATCGGCTGCGAGGTCGCCGTCCCCTCCAACTTCAATGCGCGCGAGGAGAGCTACGGATTCCTGCTTCCCGGCGCGACGGTGAAGCCCTACGACCATTGGCGGAAGCCCCCCGCGAATGTCCAGTTCAGCGTGATCAGCCTCCCGCTCGATCAGCCGGCACCCGACGAAATCATCCTCGCCAAGCGGCTCAACATGATCGACCGCTTCAATGCCGCCGAGACCCGCGACATCCTCACGGGCCACATCACCCGGAACCTCTTCCGCTGGGACTGGCTGGTGCAGAGGAACTGACCCTGAATCATGCGATTGCGCCGATGCCTGCTGGATCGGACACCTGAATTAGACTGACTCCTTGCTGTTACCAATGGGTGAAGATTGGAAGTATGAATCAAGGTATCCGGCCGGGGGATTTATAAACCCACCTAGTACACAGCCGAGAGACCGAAGAGGACTGGAACGGACGAGTTGGCAGAAATCTGCTGTTGGCTGGCATGGTAGAAGTTCCGACATGTCGGAACTCCAGTGTGATTGACAGTGTGCTCATCTATGCAAGCTAGCTTGCGAGGGTGAGCCCACAGGCAATCCTGCTCTGCTATGCAGAGCCAATGCCGGTTACTTCTCTTCACTCTCCCTACTCGGGACAAAAGGCTCTGTGGTAAAAATCACTCCATTCCCGATTCCTATCTTTCACTTTCTAACTTTTTACCTTCCCATTGCGTCCTCCCTCATCTCCCGACCCTGCGGCTCTCGGGTAAACGGGTATAAATGGATATATTGATGGGGAATCTACTCTGTTTTTTCTAGGGCCTTTTAAGATTAAACCCAGATTTTGCATTAGGAGCGGCAAAAATGGGTAAAAGGTGGTGAGAGGGAGTCTGCTTTTGAGAAGAGGCCGTCGAGCCAGGGGCGTTTTTTTGTGTGGAGGGCGATTTTGAGGGTACGTTTTCTGGCGTGGGAGGAAATCCAGGCTCCTAATGCAAAGCATTTGGAGTGGAGAGAGGAAAGGGTGGGTTGGTTGGAGCCTTGGAGAACGAGTTGGCGGAAGAGACTCAAGAGGTTGTAGGCGAGGATGGCGAACCGGAACGCGGCTTCTGTTCCCCAGAAGTTCTTGAGATGGAAGCCCTCGATGCCGAAGTCGTATTTGAGTTCCTTGATGCGGTTTTCGGCGTCGCCGCGGTCGCGGTAGAGGCACCAGATGGCCGAGGCAGGAAGTTCGAGGCTGGTGAAATAGGCACTGTAGCGATAGCGGGCGTCGAGGGCCTCATCCTCCCAGATCTCGAGTTGACGGCCTGTGGAGCGAGTGAGCCGACCGGCGTCCTTGCGCACGAGGATGAGACGGCGTTCCTTGCCGCAGGAGCCGATGACATGGCGGGTCTCACAGACCTCCACCCCGTCCTTGAGGCGGATCCATCGGGCGGAGCGAACCTTGCTGCGGATGCCGGAGTGGAACTTTGCCGCCACGATGTAGGGTATCCCCCTCTGCTCGAAGTAGCTCATCATCTTCTCGCTGCAGAATCCGCTGTCGGCACGCAGGAGGCCGATGCGATCTGGGCCAAGGATGCCGAAGGTCTCTTCCAGGAAGTGTTCCACTGAACTACTGGCTCCTGTGTTGCCGGGTCTCATCCAGGCGTTGGCTACCATCCGGGATTCGGCAACGAAGGCCAAGAGCGGGTGATGGGAGCCCCGACCCGGCTTGCCGGGGTTGTACCCCCGGGCAACACCTTCCTTGTTCCCGTAGCGCACGATCACCGAACTGTCCACATCCAGGGTCAGCTTGCGCAGGGGGATGTTCTCCATGAAGCGTTGCTGGAGGCTCGGAAAGACTGCCTGATTACGCGCCTGGCTGAACTTGTTGAAAAACCTCCCGTAGCTACTCGCCGAGGGGGTCTGCTTCCATCCAAAGAGTTCCTTGAGCGTGTCGTCCCGCCTCAGGACCTCGGTGTGGCTCATGCCGTAGCATCCCATCCAGACGTTCACCAGAAAGCTCCCCACCATCACAGACGGCGAAAATCCACGGTTGCTCCCGGGTTCGGGAAGGGGCGCCTCGGACAAGTACCTGCTCACGCCGCTCCTCTCCAAAACCTCCTTCATCAGCCTCATCCCTCCCCATGCCGTCACCTTCTCGTCGCTGTACTCGATCTCGTATTGAGGGTTCACCATATTGGTGATGCTCCCTACTCTTTAAAACCAGCGCTATCGCAAAATCTGGGTTTAATGTTCTAACATTTTCACGTTCTTAACTGCCATTGGACTCACCATTCGGGTGAGGCATCCGAATCTGGCAACACCGCTCTATTGCATAATCCGGGTTAAATCAGCGTTTCCTTAGGGAAAAAAATCCGGGAGCGGGGAAAGAACCAAAAAATTGGATCTTCCGCAAGGAGTGTGTATGAGGTTCCTAACTGCTATGAGTTAGGACAACAGCGGAGGCTCTTTGCTTTTTTGAATGGGTTAAGCGCGTTACACCGTTAAAAGGTTGCAGGGGGCTGAAGTCCGAGGCCTAATCCAACTCAAGCGGCCCTTACGGGATTCACCATCAGGGTGAACCGCTCAACCCGTCAACACCGCTCTATTTCAAAATTTGGTTTCACTTTCTTATCATTACCGCTTTTTGGAAGGCGCTTTCACTGACTTCTTGCCACCCTTGGCCACCTTGGCGGCGACCTTGAGCCGAAGGGCGTTCAGCCGGATGAAGCCGGTGGCATCGCCCTGGTTGTAGGCCTGCGTCGGATCGGCCTCCATCGTCGCGATGTCGGGGCGGTAGAGACTGACGGGACTGCGGCGCCCTGCGGCGAGGATGTTTCCCTTGTAGAGACGGACACGCACCGTGCCGGTCACGTTCTCCTGCGACTCAGTGATGAGTGACTGCAGTGCCAGACGCTCGGGAGCAAACCAGAAGCCGTTGTAGACAAGCGTGCTGTATTTCGGAATCAGGCTATCGCGCAAATGCATCACCTCACGGTCCATGGTGAGCGACTCCATCTGGCGATGGGCGAAGTGAAGGATCGAACCGCCCGGGGTCTCGTAGACACCGCGGCTCTTCATTCCCACGAAGCGGTTCTCCACCATGTCGACCCGACCGACGCCGTGGCGTCCGCCGATCCTGTTCAGGGTCTTCATGACCGCCAGGGG
>JBEAOJ010000002.1:0-3956 GCA_041164985.1 Verrucomicrobiota bacterium
GATCGTCCGCTTGATGGAGAGGTCGACCGTGATTTGTGAAAGCGCCTGCCTTGTCTGGAGCAGGATGGCCGCTGCGGCGAGAAAGAGGATGGGGAGCCGGGGGAGAGTTCTCCCGAGCAAGATTCGGGCAGCGTCTTTCACGGTTCGTCCAGGCCGATGAAATACTTCGGATCAAATTTTTTCCTGAGTGCGGGCGGCTCCGAGCGGCAGTCCTGACGATCCCCCCTGTAGTAGACGGCCACCACATATCCCGCAAACCTGAGGCCAGTATCGGCGGAGTCCGAGATGTAGCGGACTTCGAGGATCTCGGGTTTTCCCTCCTGCCAGTCAACCGGAGCGCTCAGCCACTTGGAAGTGACCTGGGCCTTGCTCGGGATCACCTCCCCGTTCTCGTCCTGATCGTAGAAGTAGACCTGAACCTTCACCATCGGGACGTCGATTTTCTCGCGCATGCCCGATTTGATCGCGACGCGCAGGATCTTCGATCCATCCTCGGTGGCCTCGAGCTTGGCGTAGAGGATCTGGAGGGAGGGACTGTCGTTCACCCTCGATTCGTTCTGGGGTTGATGGAACGGGGTGGCCGTTTCGCTTTCTCCGAGAGCGTCCCGCACGGGCGTCGGGGTCAGGCCCTGAGGTCTGGAATCGGCGCGTGAGACCTGGGCGACGGGGATCGGTTCGACTTTCTCTTCCGCTGGGGGTTGCAAGGGAGCGTTTGTCGGTGAGGCCGTGGTTGCGGTCTGGCCAACAGGACGCACTCCTGCGGCAATGCGCGGGGCAAGGGCAATCGCGGCGAGCACCACCTCGACTAAGGCGATCACGCCGAGAATCCAGAACGCCACGACGACCGTGGGGTTGCGCTTGAAAGCCAAAGTGCCGGTGGAGGATTCCGTTGCCATGGAGAAACTTAAATCTAGGGCCTGAACCATCCGATCCGCAAGCATCTCGAGTGGGATGGTTCAGCAAGGCTCAAGGCTCAAGGCTCAAGGCAGGAGGCAGGAGGCAGGAGGCAGGAGGCAGGAGGCAGGAGGCAAAACCGAAACACACGCCCTCATCCCTGGCCTTTAACTTTCGACTTTCGACTTAGTCCTCTTCTCTCACCCTTCCGGTTCCTCTTCCGTAACAACCCTGATCTGCAAGGGCTTTCCGGCGCGCAGGATTTCCATGGTCGCCGGGGAGCCTATCTCTGCTTCGGCGACGCGGTTCCTGAGATCCTTCACATCACGGATGAGGTGTCCGTTGAACGAGGTGATGACATCCCCTCCCGAGAGTCCTCCCCGCTCCGCGGGAGAGCCCGCCATCGTGGCGGCCACGAGGGCGCCGCGCGCATCGGCAAGACCTAGTTGGCGGGCCAGGCTGGCATTGAGCGGTCTCATCACGACCCCGAGCCAGGGGTGGATGACCCTGCCGCGCTGAACGATGTCGTCGTAGACCCGGCGGGCCACGTTGGAGGGGATGGCGAACCCGATCCCCTCCGATCCGCCGCTGCGGCTGATGATGAAATTATTGATCCCGATCACCTTTCCCCGGATGTCGATGAGGGGACCGCCGGAGTTTCCGGGATTGATCGTGGTGCTGGTCTGGAAGAATTCATTGGCCGCCTCGCTGGTGGTGCGACGCCCCTTCGCGCTGATGATTCCCTGGGTGACGGTTTCCTGGAGGCCGAAGGGATTTCCCACCGCAAAGACCATCTGTCCGACCCTGACCGATTCGGAGTCTCCGAAGGCGATCGGGGCGAGGCCCGTGGCGTCGACTTTCAGCACCGCGATGTCGGAGCGCTGGTCCGCTCCGGCAATACGCGCGGGAAGGGCCCGTCCGTCGCTCAGTTGGACGGTGACCTGGGAGGCGCCGTTGATCACGTGCCAGTTGGTGACGATGTGCCCCTCCGGGGAGACGATCATGCCGGAGCCCATCTTGTTGTTCTGGGCGACACCTCCGCGCGCCAGGCCGAAGAACTGGCGAACGAGCGCCTCCCGGTCCGGCGCGGTGGTGGTGGTGATGCTGACCACCGAGGGGATGACATGGTCGACGAGTTCGGTGAATTCGTTGTCCATGGCCTCGAGTGAGCGTCCGGAGGGAAGGGGAAGGCGTTCGGTGGAGGAGGGGCCGGTGCCCCGCGCGATGGATGGGGAATATTGCGGCGAGGAGGGGTGCATCAGTCTCCAGAACGCGATGCCGCCGACGACCAGCGAAAGGGCCAGCAGAAAAAGGAGGAAGGAGGGGAGGTTTCCCCGCGGTTTTTTCGGAAGACGAAACCGGGTTCTGCTCATTGGGCGGGATCGAGGATCAATCCGGACAGGACCGCTTCACGAAGTCCCTGGAGATCGGCGGTTTCATTTTTGGGCATCTGCCAGAGGATGACCGCGAGCGTTCCCGTCTTGTCATTGGCCCGGAGGACCTCGGTGACGACCAGCGGTTGATCGGCGGCCACGGGAAACTCAAAGCGGAATTCGCGGAAGGGACCCGATTGGGATTCCTTGATCGGGGTCGCCTCCTCACCCGCCTTCTCCCTCGCCTCCTGAGCCAGGGCGCGGGCATACTCGCTCGCCTTCTGACCGGAGTCCTTGGAGCCGTTGCGATCGATCGTCATGCTCAGTCCGGTACTCCAAGGATCGTTCTCGCCGGTGATCTTTTCCCTGGTGGCGAGCAGGACATCACCCTCGAGCAGTTTCCCGGGAAGGAGGGCCCACTCCTTGGGGAGGGAGATCTTCCCATGGATCTCGGGCAGATCGCGCACGGTCAGGCTCGGTGCATTTGTCTGCGCGGCTGGGGACGGGTCGGTCTTTGCGGCCGCGTTGGTGCCGGCGTCGGCACTCGCGGGGGCGCTCACCGTGACCGAAGGAAGCGGTGTCGGGGACGGGGTCGTGGAGGGGGAATTGGTTGCGGCAGATCCGGTCATCGGAACGATAGCCGGCAGCAGGGCGGCGATCAGGGAGGCAGTCAGGGAGGCAGTCAGGGCGGGATGAGGGAATGGGAATCCGTTCATGGTTTTGGAGTCGCTGAAACTGGAACATGAGCGCCCCGATTGCGCAACTCTTCCAGTGTTTTTTGGGCCTCGGCCGCATTGCCCGCCTTGCGGTAGGCCTCGGCCGCCCGTGTGAGGGCTTTCCTGGCGAGAACATCGTCGTCGTTGAGAAGCGCCACGGTCATGTAGGCCTTGGCGGCCGCGGTGTGATCCTGCTTGGCCGCAAGGATGTCGCCGCAGAGCAGGCGCGCCTCGGCATTGATGGGGCCCTCGGGTTGGAGCAGCATCGCCTCCTCGGCCATGGTGGTTGCCTCCTGCAGGTTTTTCATGGAGCGCTGGATGTCGGCGGTGACAAGCAGGGCCCGGGCTCGTGAGGCTGGGTCGCGGGCCATCTTCAGGCAGGCGGCGGCGGGAGCCTGGGCCTCGCGGTATTTTCCCTGGGCGGTGAGGGCGGTGGCCAGCATTCCCTGAAGCTCGGGATCGGAGGCTCCCGGCAGTCCCTCCTTCACAAGGGGTGCCAGGAAACGCTCCGCTTTGGCGTTCTCTCCGGTCTCGAGCGATTTCTGGCCGAGCCAGCGCCCGATTTCCGGGGGAATCAGGCCGGGCTTGAGCGCTGCCGCTTCGCGGGCGGCTTCCGCGGCGTTCCCGAGGTGGTAGTTGCAGAGCAGGATACGCAGTCCCGCCCGTTCGCCGAACTGCTTAGGATCACCCGAGCGGGCGAGTGTCAGTTCGGGCAGGGCCTTGGCATGGTCCTTCTCCTCGAGTGCGGTGACGCCGATCCAGTAATGGGCCTGAGGGGCCGCCGTGCTCTTCGGATAATCGGCGAGGAGTTGGGTGAAGGTGGCGACCATCTCGGCGTTGCGCTGGAGTTGGCCGAGAAGGAGGGCCTTCTGCTGGAGGGCCAGTTCCCGTTCGGATGACTTGGGGTAACGCTCCGCGAGGAGGGTGAAGTCGGAGAGGGCTCCCTCGAAGTCTTTCTGCTGCTGTTTCAGGA
>JBEAOJ010000003.1:0-6464 GCA_041164985.1 Verrucomicrobiota bacterium
GATGGTCGATCACATCCTGTTCTTCGGGCAACCTGCGGAGCCCCTCCACGCCGCCCGCGCGCTCCCTGCGTTCGCGACCGGGGATTTCCGCCGCATCGATGCGGGACGGCCTGCCCCAGGCTTCCGAAAGAGCGGTGTCGCTGCCGTATTTTTTGCGGAGAAACTCCCTGAAATAACCCACCGCATGCGGGCTGTGGTCGGGAAATCCATCGGTTCCCAGAATTGACCATTCCCAGGTGATGCCGTAACTGACAAGGAAAGCGCCCACACGCCTGCTCCATTCCGAGCGGATCAGCCAGCGGACGAATTCCCTCATCGCCTGCACGCACTCCTCCCGCCAGAGCGGCGAGGCAAGGCTGGGCAGGCGCTTGATGCCGGCGCGCTGCAACTCCCGCTCTGTTGTGCCGTCGGCATAAACCTGGAGATGCCCGGGGTTGGCGTCCAGCCACCAATCGGGGGCGCCGGCATAAACGCGCAGCAAAAGCAACGCGTCGGGAGACTCGCCGAGCACGAGTTTGAAATAGCGATCCATCGCCGAGCCATCAAAGCGTCCGGGTCCGTGCCAGAAACGGAGTTCCGGATGGTAGATATCCTCCGAACAGGTCGCATCACACTGGAAAAAGCGGGCCCCGGCGTTTTCAAGCGTCCGGAACAAGGCAACATTGTCACCAAGGAACGGCCGCTCTGCACCAAGGCCGAACCATGGCCTGCCGTCGCGGTGCAATGTCGGCACACCATGATGGTTGCGGATGCGGATATCAGGCCAGATTGGATGGAGTCTCTCTGAGTTCACGATGCAATCCCGATGGGCAATTTTTTATTACTTTTTAATCGCGCCATCAGTGTTTGATCCACTCGCTGCAGCCTTCTGAGAATCAAACTGCCAGTTTCCCCAGAGGTGCGGGGTCAATGTGGCCTCGGTGGGCACATCGGCGACCGTGCTGGTGGCTTTATTTTGCCAATAGATGCGCTGCAGCGTCTGGAAGCCATTGCCGCGTAAAATGCCAATATCACCGCGCAGGGCCAGTCCGTCTTTCGGGGACAGCCCAATAGCTGCCAGAGGGATGGAATACTCAAACAGCCCGTCTTTCGCCGCAAAGTTCAACTGACTACTGAGGTCCAAGACGCGATCGAAGGTAATTGTCCGCCATGGCGAGCTGAAAGAGCCCGGCGTTTTGGGTTCACCGGCCACAGGCTGGTAGAGAACTGCCGTCGGCTTGCCTTTCATCAGCGTGACGAGCAGGCGCAGATCCCCGGCCTCGGCCTGGGTGCGCTTGAGCGAGGCTTCCGAATTCGTCGCGAGCATGAGATCGAGCGCGCCGCCTGTTTTAAAGAGAACCTGCCAGGCATCTCCCGCATTCGTTAGCAGGTTGGGCTCTTTGGTGCGATAGGCGACGAACAGGCGATCGCCAGCCACACGGACAGCGGCCTCGACCTTGCCGCCAGCTGCATCCTGCAACCGTTTATTTGCATTTTCCTCGATGGTGACCCATTCATCATTCTTCCAGTCTTCGAGCTTGCCATCGACCGTTGGCGCGGAGTCTAAGAGAATCACATTCAGGCGCTCCCTGCCGACAAGAGCCAGACGCTTTTCCTCGCGGGCCATCCGGAAGCGCTCTGCCTTCTGCAATGCTTCTGCGGTCACCTCCAGCTTGAATGGAGACATCCGTTTGATGCTTCCGAGGTTGTCCACACGGACGATGCTGCAATGGCTCTTGCCTGCCACGAGATAAACCTTGCCATCTGAAGTCTGAGTGCATGTGGTCCAGAACTCCTCGTCGTAAAGAGTGATGTTGTTGAGCAGCATTCCCCGTTCGGCCTTGGACATTGTCCAACCGTCAGCACACAACCGCACATCATGGAAAAGGGTTGCCACAAAGAGTCCGTCAGTAGTCATCAGGAAGACATTTCCCTTGTCCCCATCGACCAGCAGAATCTCACCGGCATCCGAAGCTGCCGGGGTAATTGTTCCCATGTGGCGCGTGGTGGCCATGAGTTCGCCCTGGCGCGTGGGTGGCGTCGAAAAGACTCCCGCCTGTTGCCCAGGCCATTCGTTAGGGTAGGTCCAGACGATTTGACCGTGACGGATTCCTCGCACCTGCCCCCCGGTTCCGACCGTCCACCCGTCCCGTGCGGCGGTGATCTGCCCGCTGCCCGAGCCGACCTCGCCCATGAAGAAGTTCTCCAATTCCTTGCGTGGCGTGGCCGGATTATAGACCGGCGCACCTTGATCGGTGAATTTTTCCGGCGCGAAAACCTCGGCGGCGGCGGTGCAGAACTCCAGCTTCTCATTGACCGTAAGGCTCCCGATCTTGTTGGTCGCAAAAGTGACCTCATCGGGGGAAACCTGGCCGTCGCCGTTCAGGTCAGACCACGCGTAGGCGAGGGTTTTCCACTCGGGCTTTTGGGGATTCAACCCGGCTGGCCACCGCTCCAGAAAACGCTCTTCGGCGAGGATCGGCCAATCACCGGCCTGCCCCAATGCGGCAACAGGCTTGGCCACCCCATTCACCATCAACCAAACTCCCGCATTTCGAGGACCACCGATCGGCCCTTTATTGTTAACATCGGTCATGTATTGGCGCCCTTCGAAATAAATCGGAGTCTGCGGGGCAACCCCCCACGGCTTCGTCGACTCGCCCTCGCTCTTTAGGTAATAGATCGAATGGAGTTGCGATGTGCCGGTCTTCCAATCAAGCGCGAATTCGAGACCGACGGCCCTTGGAGGATGCCCCGCCTCTGCGTAGTAAAAACGCGACGGGTCTTTGCAATCCACCGTTCCTCCCCCCCCGTATTGAGGGGGGCCATAAAATGCCTTCGCCAGCTTCCCGTCTAGGCTCCAGACACTTACCCGCTTCGGAGCATATGACTCCTCTGCCACCCAGAGCCGCCCGTCCGGCGCAATGGCCAGTCCCTTGGGATGATCCATCCTGTTCGGATCATACAAACCAAGCCGTGCTCCACCGGGAGCTCCGATCACCTGCTGCGGCTTACCCTTGGGGCTGAAAACTTTCACTTGGTGACTCTTTCCCCAGTCACTCACATAAAACCGCCCCTCTGCGTCAAGCGTGAGCCCCTGAGGATCCTCCAATCCCTTATCCACAAGAATTTCCGGATCTGGCAAGCTGATCGCTGCATCAGGTGCCTGCGCCTTTTCACCCGCAATCGATTGCCGTGTGATCTTGGGATAGCGAAAGAGCTTTTGACCTGATAGGGCAATCAAGCGCCCAGCTTCGTCGAAGGCTAGGCCTCTGGCATCGGATACCGAGGCATTCCCCAGCACCTTCCCCTCAACGGCGTCGATGAAAATGATGGTGTTCATTTTGGGTAAGCTTGCCGCGATCAATCCGTCAAAAGCTGCCAACCCTCCCAATTCCCCCGCTTCCTTGCCAGGAAGCTTACAAGGGGCAACAATGCGGTAGTTGTTGTTCGGCCGGAACGCCACGAGGCGAAGATCATCCTTCCAGACAATCCCCGAGTAGGCATAGACCTCGGGAACCGCTAGGGGGCCTGCATCGCGTGCCAGATGCGTAGCACCCGTCCAATCACCACCCACCCAGAGTTTTCCATCGAGTTTATTTCCTTCCAAATCCGTCCAGATAACGCCGTGACTCGATTCCGCAACGGGGCTTGTCAGCAACATCCGGGGTTCAGCGCCCGGGAGGGCCAACACGGCGGCGGGAGCACTATGATCGGCTAGCCATCCACCGGTTCCACCGCCCCAGTGCGAACCCGTAAGCCAAGGAGTGGAACCAGGCGAATAAACAGAAAACTCATAACTGAGATCGAGATTTTTATGGGTCAAGCCCCGGACTGTGTAGGTTCCAGGTCCGACAGGATAACCAACCATCTTATAGATTCCGGCATAGGGGCCTGGGATCTTCCCGCTTTCATCCAAACCATCCCAATAAACTGTATGGTTTCCTGCGGCAAAGAGGGTGTCGCCAACAAGATTCTTCACGCGCTTGCCAGCAGCATCCTCAATCACAAGCGTGACATAAGCTTCCTCAGGAATCGAAAAACTCACAGGAATGAGATGTTTTTCCTCCTGTGCTTTTTGATCTAGTGTCTTCTTGTCGTCGCCAGCTTGATCGGGCGGGCCGAAGGCCATGAACTCTTGCAGGCCACACGCTTTTCCTCCTTTTGTGACGCCCTTAAGGTAGTTTCCCTCTTCCGTAGAGGAGAGAATCCGAAGGCGCAGTGCCCGGGTGGTGACGGTGCGACCGAAATCAAGCCAGTTCAGGTTGAGCGACTCCGGCGGCCGGGGATCACAGCTCCCGCTGGCGACCGTGCTCCAATCCGCATCGGATGCCTCGCGGGGATGCTTCTCCGCAGGGCCGGTATAGGCCTGCACCTCCACCTTGCCGAATACTGGAAACACCAGGCATACGCCTTGCAATTCGACCGGCCGCTCCCAAAGCAGGCTCACCATCTCTGGGTTCTCGGCAGAGATCACGGACTGCCGCTCCTTGTCGCCGCTGCTCCATCCCGATGGGGCTCCATAGCCACCACCGAGACCGTCGTTCAAAAGTGCAGCCGCCGACTGGTTGCGAGCCGTAAAAGGCATCGCACTTCCGGCCAGGTTATTATAGGAACCGGCCATCACATAGACCCCACTCAAACCACCTGCCCTTTTTTGCTCATCCGGTGGACAATCGTAGGTGAAGCGCAAGGCTCGTGATGTCGTCCCCGGAGGACAACTCCAGACACTCAGATCCTTGCCGAAGTTCTTTTTCGCCGGAATCCATTGGCTTTCATCACCAAGGTCACCCGGATAGAGTGCCGTGGGCTTGAGAACGCTGACCCCGGTTAACTTGCCACGGGTAATAATTGTTCCTACAGGAACGGCCTCGTTCAAGCCGATGCGCAGATGACGCGGTCCAGGGGCACCTTCGGCCCCGAACGCGATCTGTCCCCACCCCATTTTCGCCGGGGGCATCGAAACAACCCAGCCCAGGGGATTGCGGAAATGCGGTTTGCTTCCCGCATCCAGGAAATCCTCGCGCGACTTGCTTTGTCCATCGACCCATTCCGCAGTGGCAGAAGGGTCAAGAAGGGCAGGAGTAAGAGGTGTCGAGAAAGCACCGCCCTCAGCATTGGCATAAACAAGTAAAGAAAACAGGTAACATGCTGATAATAAATTTATTTTTTTCATTTTTTATTTATTTAAAAATTTTCTCCGAGTTTTATTTTGCGGATTCAGATTTCGTGGAGTAGCGAAGGTCGTCTAGGCTGTCGCCATCAATTCCAAGGAGGTTGGCAGCGAACTGCCATTGCCAGTTACAGTGGTTGGACTTGATGACGAGGGTATTTTCCCCTTTTTTCAAAACGGCATCCACAACGACCTTGCGGTTTTCTTTGAGCTGGGGATCCTTCGTCAGATCCTTTTCATAAATCAGGTTGCCATTCAGCCAGACGCAGAGATGAATGCGGGCCGCAAGGCCTTTGGTGGTGAGTTCGAGCTTCACAGGGCGATCGCGGTCACTGTGAATCCATCTCGCTGCATAGCCGCCTTCGAAGGTTCCCCCATTCGTGATAGCAGCATAATCGATGCTCCCCGGGTCCGCTCCGCCGGTTAGATTCACGCTCGGGTAGAACTTACGCCAGGTTAGCATGGTGTTTTTGCCGCAATCGATCGGGGCGATGAAGTCACCTCCCTTTACGATAACCTCATCCACAGGTGAAACAGAAGCCTTGGGATCGAATTCCAGCGGAGACTGTTTCCATGGTTGAACCAATCCGGCGGCTACAAGCCAAGGAGCGGGAATGGAAACCTCGCTTTGTCGAACCTCTTCTCCGCTGCGGCCTTCGAGTTTCAGGAGGTTCCTCAACTTGGTGGGCTTTCCCTTGACGATGAAGCTCCCGCTCGTGCCCTGACATTGATCAGGCGCAGCGCTCCATCCTTCCGGAAGGGAGATTCTCACCGTCGGGCTTGACGCAGGCTGGCCCGGCTTTTCCGCCCACCAATACCGGATCTGGTAGGAATCGGATTCGTCCAGCACCTGGACATCGTAGGAGAGCCCATTCGCTTTTTCGGTGGCCTTGAGAAGATCGGGCTTGATGCGTTGTTCCAGGAGCACATTGGCAGCCTCCTCCTCGCCAAGGCCGCGAAGCATTCCGGCGGCCACGGCCTGGTTGCCGATTTTGTCGGGATGAATGTAATCGCGCGTGATGTGATACTCGGGTGAGAGTTCACGCCCCATGGCCAACACCTCCCAGCAGGCTTGACTCGTCGGCGCCACCACCGCCCCCATCTCTTTGGCAAGTGCTTTCAAACGCTCATTCATCCGATGGATTTGCTGGTTTTTGAATGTCGAAGGATCCTCGGTGAACATCGTTACAGATCCAAAAACAACAGCCTTGGGTTTAGCCCGTTCCATGAGTGATTCCACAAGCTTGCGATAATTTCCGATCCACTTGTCGAGCTCCTCATCGGTGCCGCCGATGTGGGGATGAAGGACATC
>JBEAOJ010000004.1:0-17216 GCA_041164985.1 Verrucomicrobiota bacterium
CCTTCATGCTGCCGGGCATCATCCAGACCGGCAAAAAGGCCGGCATGATCCTCATGGACGAATCCGTGGCCGAACTCTACAGGCAGGGCATCATCACGGCCGAGGAGGCCATGTACCGGGCCGAGAACAAGGCCGAGATGAGGAACATCTGCGGAATCTGACCACACAGCCATGGCCTACATCGACGAACTCTTCCATGCACTGATCGAAAACGGCGCCTCCGACCTTCACCTCGCCGAGGGACAACCCGCCAAGATCCGCCGCCACGGCGAGATCGTTCCGATCTGGCCCGATTCACCACCGCTCACCCGCGAGCAGATGGCCTATATGCTCAGCGAGATCTGCACGCCCGAGAAGTGGCAGAAGTACGAGGAGACCGGCGATCTCGACTTCGCCTACCAGATGGACGAGAACAGCCGCTTCCGCTGCAACTACCTGAAGCAGGCCCACGGTTACGGCGCGGTTTTCCGCATCATCCCGACCAAGATCCTCACCCTGGAACAGCTCAATGTCCCGGAGGTCATCAAGGAATTCGGCGACATGCGCGGCGGGATCGTCCTGGTCACCGGACCCACCGGATCGGGCAAGAGCACCACGCTTGCGGCGCTCATCGACTACATCAACACCAACTACGGCCGCCACATCGTCACCATCGAGGAACCGATCGAGTTCGTCCACCGCAACAAGCGAAGCATCATCACCCAGCGCGAGGTTCCGGAGCACGCTCCGACCTTTGCGTCTGGACTGAAGGCCGCTCTCCGCGAGGATGCCGATATCGTCCTCGTCGGCGAGATGCGCGACCTGGAAACCATCTCCCTCGCGCTGACCGCCGCCGAAACAGGCCTGCTGGTTTTCGGAACCCTCCACACCAACAACGCCCGTAAGACCGTCGACCGCATGATCGACGCCTTCCCCGCCGACCAGCAGTCACAGGTCCGCACGATGCTCGCCTCCTCGCTGCGCGGCGTCGTGGCCCAGCTTCTCTTCAAGAAAGCCGACGGCAAGGGGCGCGTCGCCATCAACGAGATCCTCAAGGTGAACAACGCCGTCTCCGCCATCATCCGTGAGGGAGCGACCCAGAAACTCCAGGACGTCATCGTCGCGGGGAAGGCCGAGGGGATGCAGTTCATGGATGACGCCATCTGGGAGAAGATGCTCGACGGAACCATCACTCCCCACGAGGCCTACATGAAGGCCATCGACAAAAAGAGATTTCAGGGCGCTCTGCCCCCGGAGGAAGCCGATCTGGCAAACGCCTCGGGAGGATAGCGTTGAAAAAAGAAAAGAAAACCGGGCATGGGGTCAGGACTCTGCTGATTGATGTCAGCAACTCCTTCACCAAGATCGCACTGAGTCGCAGTGGCAAGATCGGCCGCGTCCGGCGGATCCCGACCAAACAGCTCAAACCCTCTGATCTGGGATCCCTGAAAGCCGATCGCGCCGTCATCGCCTCGGTGGTTCCAGAGGTCAGCCGCATGATCGCGGCATCGCTCCCATGCCCCCCGGTCTGGGTCGATCACAGGGTGCCCGGAGGGGTTTCCATCGACTATCCGAAGCCCTCCTCGATCGGCGCCGACCGTTTGGCCAACGCCGCCGCCGCGGTCAACCTCGGAAAACTTCCCGCGATCGTCGTCGATTTCGGAACGGCGGTCACCTTCGACGTGATCGATGCCAAGGGATGCTACCGGGGCGGTGTCATCGCACCGGGATTGCCAACGGCCGCAAGCGCCCTTCATGAGCGCACAGCCCTCCTTCCCCTGACGAAGATCACCTCCATCCGCAGTTGCCTCGGAAAGAGCACCGCCGAGGCCATCAGGATCGGCCTGCTGCTTGGAGCCGTTGGCCTGGTGAGCGAAACGGTTTCGCGGATGACCTCCGAGGTCTTCGGGGGAAAACGACCTTATGTCATCGCCACCGGGGGTGATGCGGAACTGGTGTCACGCCTCTCCTCCAGAGGTGGTGGCAAAGCCATCATCGACAAGGTGGATCCCCTCCTCACCCTCCGCGGACTCCAAGTCATCGCGGCGAATGTCGAGTGAACATGGTCTGGGGTCTGGGGGATTCGCCGGAAGACTGGTTGCAATGAAACTAGGACAACTGAGTAAGAGCATTCACCGAGATGATGCGAGGCGATCGGCTCAAAAAGCCATTTCACCCTTCATCCCTCGGCTTTTTCCCGCCCTTGCCGGGCAAACATCCCCGATCTAATCTCTCAAGATGTCCCAGACGCCCTTCGTCCACCTGCACGTTCACAGCGAGTATTCGCTGCTGGACGGAGCGATCAGGATGGAGCAACTCGTGGGGAAGGCGGCCGAGTTCGGGATGCCGGCGATCGCCCTGACAGACCACGGGAATCTCTTCGGGACGGTCGAATTCTACCAGGCCGCCGAGAAGGCGAAGGTGAAGCCGATCATCGGGTGCGAGATCTACGTCGCCCCCGGTTCGATGCACGAGAAGAAGACGGCCAACGGCGGGAAAGATGTGGCCTTCCACATGACACTCCTGGCTTCCGACGACGAAGGATACCGCAACCTGGTCAAGCTGAGCACGGCCGCCCATCTCGACGGCTTCTATTACAAGCCGCGCGTCGACCGGGAGTTTCTCTCCCGCCACAGCAAGGGGCTGATCGCGTTGAGCGGCTGCCTCAAGGGGGAGGTCAACATGGCCCTGAGCGCGGGTCAGGAGGCGAGGGCCCTCGAGAATGCCGCCGCGTACCGGGACATCTTCGGAAAGGAAAACTTCTTCATCGAACTGGCGGATCACGGGATCGAACAGCAGAGGCGCAACCGCTCGGGACTGATCGACATTGCCGGCAACCTCGGACTCGGGCTGGTCGCCACGAACGACGTCCACTTCCTCGAACGGGCCCACCACGAGGCCCATGACGTCATGATCTGCATCGGCACCGGGGCCATGATCCACGACGAGAAGCGGATGCGCTACGTCCCCGAGCTCTACCTCAAGAGCGGCGAGGAGATGGCCGCCCTCTTTGCCGACCGCCCCGACGCGATCTCCAATACCCTCGCCATCGCGGAACGCTGCAACGCGAAGCTCGAGTTCGGGAAGTCGAAGTATCCTGACTATCTCCCGCCCGAGGGGAAGACCCGGGAGGGTTACCTCCGCGAACTCTGCGAGGAGGGGTTACGCCGCCGCTACGGCGAGCGCGCCATGGAGGATGCCGCCATCAGGGAACGCTTCGAGTTCGAGCTCTCGGTTCTCTACAAGACCGGATTCACCAGCTACTTCCTGATCGTCTGGGACTTCATCAACTACGCCAAGAGTCAGGGAATTCCCGTGGGCCCCGGCCGCGGATCGGCGGCCGGATCACTCATCGCCTACGTCCTCGGGATCACCGACCTTGATCCCCTTCGATACGGCCTGCTCTTCGAGCGCTTCCTCAATCCCGACCGTATCAGTCCGCCGGATATCGATGTCGACTTCTGCCAGAACCGCCGCGGCGAGGTCATCGAGTATGTCCGGCGCAAATACGGCACGATGGCCGTCTCCCAGATCATCACCTTCGGCACACTCGGTGCAAAGAGCGTCGTGCGAGACGTCGGCCGGGTCCTGGGATGGAGCTACGGCGACGCCGACCGCATCGCCAAGATGATCCCCAACGAACTCGACATCACCCTCGCCTCCCGCACCAAGAAGGGCGAGGTGAAGCCCGGGGCCATCGACAAGAACCCCGAGCTGAAGAAGGCCGTCGACGAGGAACCCTCCACCGCGCAGCTCTGGGGCTACGCCACCATCCTCGAAGGACTTTCCCGCAACAGCGGCGTCCACGCCGCCGGAGTCGTCATCGCCGACCGCGACCTCTCCGAGTACATCCCCCTCACCCGCGCCAACGACGGCAACATCGTCAGCCAGTATTCGATGGCCCCCCTCACCGATCTGGGGCTTCTCAAGATGGACTTCCTGGGTCTCAAGACCCTGACTGTCATCGACGACGCGGTGAAACTGATCAGGCGCCGTACGCCGGACTTCGACATCTCAAGAATTCCGATGGATGACAAGGCGACCTTCGACCTGCTCAACAGGGGTGAATCGGTCGGCGTCTTCCAGATGGAGTCCGGCGGGATGACCGCCACCGCCAAGCGCTTCCAGATCGAGCACTTCACCGACATTATCGCCCTGATCGCCCTCTACCGCCCGGGCCCGATGCAGTTCATCGACGACTACGTCGAGCGCAAGAAAGGTCGGAAGAAGATCGAGTATGCCCACCCGCTCCTCGAGAAGATCTGCTCTGAGACCTACGGCATCATCGTCTATCAGGAGCAGGTGCAGCAGGCGGCAAGCGCCCTGGCCGGTTACACGCTCGGCCAGGCCGATCTCCTCCGCCGAGCCATGGGCAAAAAGGATATTGAGAAGATGGCCAAGGAGCGCGAGACCTTCGTCGAAGGATGCGCCAAGGTGAACCAGATCCCGGCCAAGCAGGCCAACGCGATCTTCGACTTTCTTGAGAAATTCGCTCAGTACGGCTTCAACAAGAGCCACAGCGCCGCCTACGGCCTCCTCTCCTACCAGACCGCTTACCTCAAGGCGAATCACCCCGTCGAGTTCATGGCGGGTCTCCTCGGCAACGAAATCAACAACACCGACAAGATCGCGGTCTTTGTCACCGAGTGCGCGCGGATGGGGATCACCATCCTCCCTCCGGACGTCAACCGGAGCGCCCTCACGTTCCTTCCCGAGGAGCTGCCCGGCGGCAGGGCCATCCGCTTCGGGCTCGCCGCCATCAAGAACGTCGGCGAAGCGGCCATGGCCACCGCCATCGCCGACCGCGAGGCCAACGGCCCCTTCAAGTCGCTGGAGGATTTCTGCTCGCGCTTGGATTCCAAGACGGTCAACAAGAAGATCCTCGAGAGCCTCGTCAAGGCCGGGGCCTTCGACTGGGATGGCCGCCACCGCGCCGCCCTCGACGCCGCGATCGAGCCTGCCATGGGGGCGGCCGCTTCCGTTCAGAAGGACCGGGCCAGCGGACAGGTCTCCCTCTTCGACTCCTTCGCCGATCTCGCACCAGCACCCGCGCCCAAGGGAGACCATAACGAAGAGACTATCGAACGCTGGACACGATCGGAGCAACTCGCCCACGAGAAGGAACTCCTCGGATTCTACGTCACCGGCCACCCCCTCGACGACTACCGCGGCAGCATCGAGGCCGGAAAATACGATTCCGTGACCGATGCACTGGCGATGACCGAAAAGGGAAGCGTCCGGCTGGCGGGACTCCTCTCCACCGTGGAAAAACGCTTCACCAAGAAGGATGGCCGCCCCTTCGGCGTGATGACCTTCGAGGATGACAGCGGCACCCTCGAGTTCACCGCTTGGGACGAGTCCTTCACCAAGCACGAGGAGATCCTCAAGGCCGGCACCGTCATTTCCTGCACCGTCCGGGTCACCCCCAACGACGGCTCCATCAGGGCCAACGCCAGCGACTTCAAGGCCCTCACCCCCAAGCCCTCCAAAAAGCCGCTCCGACTTCGCATCGACCGCACCTCCCTCAGCGAAGCGGATCTACCCAAGATCATCGAAGCCATCGGAAAGAACCCGGGAAAACGCTACCTCATCCTGGAAATCATCACCCCCTCCGGAACCACCTTCCCGCTTCAACTCGGGGAAGAGTTCACCTTCGGGGATGAGCAAAAACTGAGGATTGCCTTGGAACCGTGGCTGAAACGGTAGTGCTCGTCCGTTTCAAGCGGGCGCTCTGCGTTCTCCTTTCCGGGGAGCAAAAGAACAGTGTTTGCCTGATGATGCGGGCTACCTCTCTTGATCCTGCGTTCCTGCTTTCCGGATTGATCAATTATTTCGATCAGTAGTCATCCATTCTGAGTGAGGAGAAAGCAGCTCCCATGTGAGCGATGACCGAGGTGGCGGAGAGCGATTCCTCCGAGTCGACGCCGTTGAAGACCGCGATCTCCGCAGCACGACCACAGAGCCATGCACTCAGCATCGCGGCGTCACGAGGTGATTGTCCCGCAGCCAGCAGCGCGGCGCAGACACCGGTGAGGACATCCCCCATGCCGCCGCTTCCCATCCCGGGGTTGCCGGTCTGGTTGAAGGCGGAAGGATACCCCCCTTGGGCGATGATTGTTCTGGCTCCCTTGAGCAACAGGGTCACCGGATAGTGCTTCACGAAATCGACCGCCCACTCTCGGCGCATACGCACCGCTTGGGGAAAGAGTCGCTCCATCTCGCCGGGGTGTGGAGTCAGGAGACGCGGTCCGGCACATGCGCCCAGCAACGAGGGATCGGTTGCAACGGCATTGAGCGCATCCGCATCGACCACGCAGGGGATCGGCGCGTTGGAAACCAATTCACGAAGTTCCATGTCATGCTCCCTCCCAAGCCCGGGACCGATTGCCAGGACATCATGACGCTCCCGGAGCACCTCGGCGTAGGAATTCACCCTCCGCACCATCACTTCAGGAATGCAGGTGGATGCGAGGAGGTCGTGGCATTCGGCAGTCGTGTAGAGAGTGACGAGTCCCCCGCCGGCATGGACGGCGGCAGTGGAACAAAGGCGTGCGGCTCCGAGGAAGCCCGGGGAACCGGCCACGATACCGATCCGGCCGTAGCTACCCTTATGGGTGTCGAAATCGCGAACCGGAAGAAGTGATCTCAATTCGTGGGCCGTGGAGAGCACGGCAGGATCACCTTCCGTGAATGAAATTCCCGGCAGGGGCACCAGTGCCAAACGCCCGACCACGGCGGTTGCTGAATCAGCCGCAAGACCGGTCTTCACCGCGCCAAGCGTCACCGTGAGATCGGCCTGCACGCACGGCTTGGCAACGGCTCCCGTGGTTGCATCAAGCCCCGAGGGAAGATCGACCGCCACGATGAACCCTCCATGCTCGAGGCGGATGCGGTTCATCTCTTCGATCTGACCGGAGATCGCACCCCGGGGAGTTCCTGTGGCACCGATCCCAAGAAGACCATCCAGCAGAATTAGAGTCCCAGCGACCTGGGTAAGATCGGCTCCTGGTTCCACAACTTCGATTTGTTTGAGATGACGGTGAGTCAAGGGAGCCAATTCATCCGGCGAAAAAGGGCATCGAACCTGCACCCTCCATCCGCAAGAGCAAAGATGCCGCGCCGCAACCAGCGCATCGCCGCCGTTGTGCCCCTTGCCGCAGTACACCAGAAGGGTCCTTGGATTCGGAAAGAATTGCCTGATGCATCGGGCGATCCCCTCACCCGCGATTTCCATCAATTCTTCCGGTGTGCTTCCCCTCGAAAAGGCAGCCTGCTCGGCTTCTTTCATCTGTTGGCGGGTGAGCAGCATGTAGAAAGGCTAAAGGTAAAATGAAAAAGGAAAAAGGTAGTTTATTCGCTTACCTCCATCCTTGTGAGAAAGACTCCACGATGTGTTCATTGCGGATTTTGCAATAGAGCGGCAACAATTGATGTGGATGGTTCACCAGTATGCTGGGGACTCCATCCTCTGGGAGTAAAAAACGTTTAACCCAAGCATGCTGGAACATGCGCGTAAGATCACCCGCACTCGTTTCCTTAAGGAAGCGCCACTTGCCTTTGCCTCAACATCTCCCGATGCATTGATTCCGCTTCCATCCCGGTAAGCTGCGGCACCCTCGGGCAGAGACAGAGTCGCAGTCTTTCGCGCACCCTCCCGTGTGATTGGTTCGTCTCGTTAGGGATTGTCACGGCAGTTACGGAACAGGCTGCGTCGTGCCACCAGGCACTCGGCGGTCGGTAAGCGTGGTTGCCATTCAGCCTTCAGCCTTTACCCGGATCGGGCACCACCTGCTGACGTTTTTCGGAGGTGCGGATCACGTCACGGTAGTAGTGGGCGGCCGGCTTGAGCACGCGGTCGCGGGTTTTGGGATCCATCGTCGCGAGGCCGAACTTGGGGACATATCCGTAGTGCCACTCGTAGTTGTCGGCCAGCGACCAGACGAAGTAACCCTTCACGTCGTATCCCTCGTCCATGGTCTGGCGGATCTGCGCGATATGGTCACGGAGATAGGAAAGCCGCTTGGTCTCGTTCTTCGTGGCGATGCCGTTCTCGGTGATCATCATCGGCTTGTCGTAGCGCTTGCCGACATAGCGGATCTGCTTGCCGAGGGCCTTCGGATCGATGCGCCAGCCCATCATGGTGTAATTGTGCCCGTGCCTTGATCCCTCCGAGATGAGGCTGAGGGGTCCGGCGGCCTGGCTGTAGTAGTAGTTGAACCCGATGATGTCGCAGACATCGTGGATGCGGTCAAGGTGGTCGAAATTGGCATGCATCACGGTGTTGTAGACGATGCCACCCGGATCAAGGGGGCCGTGCGTCCACCAAGGAAGTGCCTCGACGCTGAGCACCTTGGCGGAGGGTTTGACCTCCTTGATGCGCGCCGCGGCATCCCGGAACATGTCGGCGCTGGCGATGGTCGCCGCCTTGTATCCCTTGAAGTCAAGCGTGTGGCAGGGGGGCCAGAGACCGGCGATGTAGGCGGTGAGGATCTGACCGTTGGGCTCGTTCTCCGGAGCGTAGTAGTTCACATAAGGCGAGGTCGCCCTCACCATTTTCTTCACGAAGAGATTCCATCGTTCGCGAGCCAGCGGGTGGAGCCAGTTTGTCTTCGAGCTGTCCTTGGTGTCGGTCAACCATGCGGGGAAAGTGAAGTGCCAGAGGGTCACGACCGGCTCGATCCCGGCCT
This sequence comes from Verrucomicrobiota bacterium, assembly GCA_041164985.1. GTDB lineage: Bacteria > Verrucomicrobiota > Verrucomicrobiia > Chthoniobacterales > UBA6821 > UBA6821. The sequence goes on from JBEAOJ010000004.1 coordinate 8,667, forward strand.
CCTTCAGCTTCCGGCACATGCGGACATATCCCTGCACGGCCTCCTCGTTGTAGCGGCCGGGCTGCGGTTCCACACGCGCCCACTCGATGCTGAAGCGGTAATGGGTGACTCCGATCTTCTTCAGGGCGGCGAGATCCTTGTCAAAGTCACTCCAGCTGTAGAGGGCATTGCCGACCACCGGAGCCTTCTTCTGCTGGACGAGAAGATCCCAGTCACGGACATAGTAGTTCTTCTCACCGGGCTTCTCCGCCTTGTTTTCGTACTGGAGACTGCTGGTGGAGATGCCCCAGGCGAAGGGGGCGTAACCTTTGAGCTTTTCCGAACGGTTCTCCGGGGCCTTGTCGAGCGGGCCGAGCGGATGGAGGGCGCAACCGGGAAGAATCGTCAGGAGGGCCGCGGCCGTCGCGGGGCGAATGAACTTGGTCATTGGCGCGGTGTGGTGGCGGAGGTGGACTGCTTGAGCTTGTCCGTCGCCTTCGTGGTGAGCAACTTCAGGTCACCCATCGAGTCGCGGTAAAATCCCCTCAGATCGGGAACCATTTCCGACCACGACTGCACGGTGCCGGAGAGAAATTTCTCGAAATTGTTGTGGCGATCCTGCCTGAGCTCGCCGCGGGAGTTATTGACCACATGGAAGGGAAGCGTGTTCTTGCGATACTCGTCATCGGAGACACGGGCACGGTCGAGGCGTTTTGCATCATAGATCGAGATCCACCATCCCCCGTAGGAATCGGGTGCATCCTGAGGGGCCACCTCGAAGGTGAATTTTCCGACTTTCCTAATACCGCCGCGGTCACTGATCCCATAGATTGCGGAAATCTCATCCCGGGAAGTCAGGAGGCCCGCCAGATAGTCCCGTGCAACCTTCTTGAAGCGCTCCAGGGCCAGTCCCTTTCCGTAGACACCGAACTCCACGCACACCGGATCCTCGGGATTGCCGTACACATTCAGCTCGGTGCGGTTGTTCACCCGGAAGGAGAGGTAGGGAATGTTGCGCAGACGGCCATTGTCGATCGCCGTGGCGGGCACCTGCCTGAAGGACCGGATATTGTCATCGGTGCGAAGGTCATGAACGATCATCCTCCATGGGGGAAGCTTTCCCGGATCGGCGATGTCGGCGAAGTAGACCAGGGCATCCCCCTCGTCCATGATCCGCCGAATCCTTGCCTTGGGAATCTCCACCTCGCCCATGCGCTGCTGGAGAATCACCCCCTTGGCGTCGTTCTTGAGGATCAGGCCGTGAAGCTCGCTGCCGTCGTTCAGGATGAGGGTGTCGGGTGCCAGCCGACCGTTGGGCAGATCGATGGCCCCGAGCGGTTGCACCATCGTCAGCAAGAATGCCGTGGCAGAGAGAGAAAAAATGCGCTTCATCATTGATCGTTCGATCCCTTGCTACTAGGGCTTGTCCCATGCATCAAGCAACCATACGGATAAAGCTACCGTTTTTCCTGCTCCCTCTGCTCACCCTTGCCTTCAGCGGATGCATCTCGCCCGTTCCACACTATAGTCCTCCGGCCAAGGCGATCGTTCTCGGGAAGCTCCCTAAGGAACCGTTCTGGTGGGGCACCTCCACCGCATCGTTCCAGAACGAGGACCGGGGATGCGCCCCGGGTTCCAAGTGGTATTACAGGACGGATTGGGACTGCTTTGCCGATGAGGGAGGGGCACCTCCCCGCGGTGATGACGGAGTCTTTTCATGGAGCGAATTCGACAAGGATCTGGCCGCCCTCCGGAAACTGGGAGTGAATCACTTCCGCTTCGGCGTCGAATGGGCACGGATCGAGCCGCGCAAGGGGGGCATCAACGAGGCGGCCCTCCGCCAGTATGCCGGGATGGCGCGCAAGTGCCGTGAGGCCGGGATCGAGCCACTCATCACCCTCTGGCACTTCACCTTCCCCGACTGGCTCTATCCCAAGGACAAGTCCAAGGCCAACTTCCTCAACCCCGACGTCCGAACCGCCTGGCAGGCCCACGTCCGGCGTGTCGTGAAGGCCACCAAGGGGGATGTCCGCATCTACATCCCGCAGAACGAGCCTAACGGGGCCCTTCAGCTCGGATGGCTAGCCGCTCACTGGCCCCCCGGACTGCTGATGCGTGGCGGCTCCTACAAAAAGGCGATGCGCGTCTCCGCCGACATGTTCCGCGACGCCGCCGGGATCGTCAGGGAAGAGCGACCCGACGCCCTGATCATGGGCATCTATTCCCTGCCCCACTGGAATAAGGCCCGCTTCCTCGACCCCACCCGCTCCGTCTACAACCTCATGCAGCACCAGAATTTCGACCAACTCGACATGGTGGCCGACACCTGCGACCTGATCGGGGTCAACTACTACTACTCACAGCAGGCCAGCGCGATTCGCTTCATTTTCCGGCCGAGCGGGGAGCATAACTCCGGATACACCCAGCTAGGATGGGAAATCGTCCCCACGGGTCTCTATCACATTCTCAAGGATATCGACGGGCGCTACCACAAGCCGATCGTCATCTCCGAGAACGGCATCGGCACCCAGAGCGGACAGAAGTCGATCCGCTACTTCCGCGAACACATCGCCCAGATGCGCCGCGCGATCAATGAGGGTGTTGATGTCCGGGGATATTTCCCATGGACGCTCGTCGACAACTACGAATGGACCGAAGGTTGGGATCACGCGCAGTTCGGCCTCTTCTCCTACGACAAGAAGACCCACAACCGCATCCCCACCCCCTCCGCCTTGTGGTACGCCAAATTCATCGAGGCATATCCGGAGCCGTGACCGGAAAGGCAGAATGGAAAATAAAGAATGGAAAATAAAGAATGGAAAAGGGGGGTGAAGAAACTTCCCTCAACAGAATGATCGGCCCCTCCGAAGATTTTTTAGGTTTCAAGTCGCAGGTTTCAGGTTCCACCTCCCAATCCGAGATCGCTCGGATTGTCGACTCCGTCATCCGTGGGCGCAGGTCGGTAAGAGCCTTTCTGCCCACGCCGGTGCCAGAGGTGACCATCCTTGAGATCCTGGATGTCGCCGCCCGCGCACCCTCCGGCACCAACACCCAGCCCTGGAAAGTCACCGTCGTCACCGGCGCGAAAAAGGAGGCTCTCTCCCGGGAACTCATCGAGACCGCCCTTGATCCCGTGCGGGATGAGGAACATACGCAGGAGTATTCCTACTATCCCGCCAAGTGGACACATCCCTACATCGACCGGCGGCGCAAGGTCGGCTACGACCTCTACGGTCTGCTGGGAATCGCCAAGGGGGACAAGGATCGGATGAACCGTCAGTTCGCCCGCAACTACGCCTTCTTCGACGCACCCGTCGGTCTTTTTTTCACCATCGACCGGATCCTCGGACATGGGAGCTGGCTCGACTACGGAATGTTCCTTCAGAACGTCATGATCGCCGCACGGGCACGCGGTCTCGACACCTGCCCGCAGGCCGCCTTCACGAAGTATCACCGCATCGTGTCGCGGCATCTGGAGATTCCCGAGGGAGAGATGCTCGTCTGCGGCATGGCGCTTGGCTACGAAGATGCCTCGAAGGTTGAGAACTCACTCCGCACCCAGCGCGAACCCGCCGAAAGCTTCACCCGGTTTCTTGCGAAGAAAGGTCCGGGGTAGCGGGGATGATGCGGGAGACTAGAAGCTTGTCGATGCGCTGGCGGTCCATGTCGACGATCTCGAAGCGGTAGGAGTTCCAGACGAGCTTTTCCCCTTCTTCGGGAATGTGGCCCAGATGATGGAGGACAAATCCGCCGACGGTCTGGAACCTGTTCTCCCCGGGTTCCTCCGGCGAGTACTTGAGGCCGATCTCGCGGGCGGTCTCCTCGAAGTCAAACTGGGCATCCACAAGCCAGCTTCCATCCTCGCGCAGGATGATCTCGGGATAATGCTGGCGGACGCCACGTTCGGGAAGCCGGCCGACGATGGCCTCCACGACGTCCTTGAGCGTCACCATCCCCTCCACGACGCCGAATTCATCGACGACGAGGGCCACATGGCGGCGGGTCTTGCGGAATTCCTCGATCAAGCGCGTGGCTGTCATGGTTGCCGGCACGAAAAGCGGCGGCGTGAGTACATCGGGAAGTCGTACGGAACCGGTCAACGAGATGTTCCCCCAGAGGGACTTCACGGAGACGATGCCGCGGATGTTGTCATGGGTTCCCTGAAAGACGGGGTAGTCCGAATGACCGGCTCCCGCAATGCGGCGCCAGTTCACCTCGTCGGGTTCGTCCAGATCGAGCCAGGTGACGCGTGAACGCGGGGTCATCAACTCGGCTGCGGACTGCTCGTCGAGATCAAGGACACCCTCCACCATCTCCTTCTCGACAGGATCGAATGCTCCGCTTTCCAGTCCCTCATCCATGAGTTGGAGGACCTCCTCCTCGCTCTGCTCCGCGGTCCTGACCCTGTCGATCCGAAGGATCCGCAGGAAGGAGGCGACCGCGGCCCAACCCAGTTCGGCAAGGGGATCGAGCCAGATGGTGAGCCAATGTGCGAGCTTGGAGAGGGCACGGATCGGGAGAGACTCGTGAAGGGCCTCCCCCAAGGCGCGGGGAAGAAGAATGCCGAAGAGCAGGATCAGGAAGGCAAGGATCGTGGAGGTGATCCCGATGCCGAGGGAAAGCACGATCGGCGGGGCCATCCGGAGCAACTCAAGGAGATCGCGGGCCGTCAGGATCGAGGCGAGCGTGAAGAAGAAGACCGAAGCGAGTCGCAGCCCCGGACGAGGGCGGCTTCCAGAAGCGATGTAGGAGTTGACCCCGTCGGCGTCTCCCCGGCGCTTGAGGAGGACGACATCGGCCATCACAAAGAGCCCCCCCGTCAAGATGAGTGCGAGGGGAAGCAGAAGGGAGATCGAGAATTCCTCCAGAAGACGAAGCAGATCAAGCGGAGGTGTCATGGGGCGGTCAGAAGTTTTCCCAAGATAAGCGGGGTGACTTCCAGAAGGGAGGTCACGGCAAGATCGCAATCCTTCAGCGACTCGACGGGATGGGTCGTGGCGACTCCGACCACCTTCATCCCGCCACGGCGTGCGGCCTCGATTCCGGCAAAGGCATCCTCGATGACCACTGCGTGATTCCGGTCGAGACCGAGGGCGGACGCCGCCTTGAGAAACACTTCGGGATCGGGCTTCCCGTGGGAGACATCATCACCACAAACAACCGCATCGAAGAGGGTGTCCAGTCCGGTTGCGGCGAAGAGGGCCTTGAGATTCCTGCGAGGGGTCGAGGAGGCGACCGATCGCGGGATCCCCTCCTCTTTCAGGGCTTCCAGCAACTCGCGGGCGCCGGGAAGGACGTTCACCCCGCATTCGGCAACCAGGCTGCGGTAGAGTTCCTCCTTGCGGTCGGCCAACTCACGGACCAGCACAGGATCCTCCGCCCAACCAAGGGATGGAATGATGACCTCGTTCTTCTTGCCGAATCCGGCCTTGAAGTGCCCCTCGGGCAGAGGCAACCCCCGTTCCCCGGCCAGCAACTCCCAGGAACGCTCATGCTCGGGGGAGGAGTCGATCACGACCCCATCCCAGTCAAAGAGGACTCCCCATGATGGTTGCACAACAAAATGAAACTGGATAGCAAGGCTCGGGGCAATGCGATTATCCCAGATTTTGAATTAGATCGGCGTTGACAGGTTAGAGCGTTTAACCCGGATGGTGAGTCCCAGAAGGGTTAAAAGCGTGCCTCAACTTCGGAGTCCGGCCGATTATACCATTTAGGCGATTAGTCTGGTGGAAGTGGCGAAGAGATTTTGGTGATGGGCTAAGCGGGAGACCGAGGGCAACCAAGCCCGTGGGGACGTGTGCGGGAAACTGCGGTTGATCCTGCAGCCTCAAAGAGGTGGCACCGTCCGCCGGCATGCGGATGCCATCAATCTGAAGATGACCCGAGGGCTGAAAACAGCGCCCATCGCCGAAAGAACCAGCTGATTCTACCAGAATACAAGTGGAGATGGTATTACCTTCGAATCAAGATCAAGCCATCACGGTGAATTGAACATATGGCTCCAGCGGTAGGATTCGAACCTACGACCAATCGGTTAACAGCCGACCGCTCTACCACTGAGCTACGCTGGATCAGAAGAGTGGCAAATCAAACACGGGGACGAATTGCGGTGCAATCAAAAAACTCGATGAGGTTTAGAATCGTTCATGCTTCCCTTTAGCACCTCCCCGACGGCATCGGCAACCATCCCGGGGGGAAGGGTAAGATGCCAATCATTCCTTCCCAGTGAACCCTTCTCGGGCTGGACCCAGCGTTGACGCCCGCTCCTGACCCAAGGACCGAACACTCCGTACTGCTGGCCCGAGTAGAGGACGACTGCATGGCGGTCGAGCGCGGTGGCGGCATGGGCCGCGGCCGTATCGACGGTCAGCACCAGATCAGCTTCGGCAATCAGGTCGATGAACTTCTGAAGATCGGATGGATGCACGATGGAGATCCTCGATGCCGCTTGCGGACATGATTCGGAGATGAGACGGGAAAACTCCTCAAGTCGCCCGCGCTGCTCGCGGGAACCGGTGAGGAGAAGCGCCGGGATATTTTCCCTTCCTGCCAGCGTGCGAAAGAGTTCAGCCCATCGTTCCGAGGGGTAGTCCTTTCCCCCTCCGTTGGCAAAGGGGGCGCAGAGCCAGTATGATCCCCCTGGTGCCCCACCGGAGGACACCTCCCCCACCCTCTTGAGTTCGGGCCAGATTTCAGCAATCCCGACATCCCTACCAAGGGCGCGTGAGACCAGTCTCCGGTTAGCCTCCAACTCACGTGGGACGCCTCCACCAACACCAGGCTCATTAGGATCAACAGGAGGGTAAGGGAGTACCATGGGGCGGAACACCGCCGTGAATGCCCGTTCCGTCCATCGGCGCACGGGTCGGCCGTTGCCGAGGAGTTGGTTGTCGCAGACCAGGCGCCGCGGGCTCGGGAGGCTATAAAAAAGGACATTCATGAGGTAGTCCCTCATGTGCCTCAGGGAGATGGAAACATCGTGGGAACTTCGCAGGAGGGTGAGCCAAATGGGGAAACAGCGGATGCAGTTGGCGACAAAAACATTCAGGATGACCCTCCTCTTCCGGATCGGCAGGGGGATGAATGCGGCCCGGGGAAACTGTCCTCTCACCACAGACTCCATCACCGGAAGCGTGGCGATGGTCAGGTTCTCCTCGCCGAACTCACGAGCGAGAAGACGGATGACACCGGAGGAGAGGAAGAAATCCCCAATGCCGTCGGGCTTGAAGAGAAAACAGCGTGGCACAGCCAAAGGGATGGTCGGATCCTGGCGAGGTCGGAGTCTCGGGATCTCAGGCCGGGGAAACCTCCCCGTCGGCCGCTTCCGAACGACGCCGATTCAGCCAGACCTTGGCAATCCCCTTCATCCTGGTGAGAAGGTAATATACCGTCTGACTTCTGACGCGAACCAACTCGGCGCCGACGATCTTGGGGACAAAATCGGCCGGAATCGCGAGAACCTCCTCGGGAGTGATTCCGTCCAACCCCTTGCAGAGGATAGAACTCATCGCCTTGGTCAGGGTCTGCACCTGGGGACCGAGGGTCACCCTGAAGTGCGAGCCACCCTGTTCGTCAAGACGGAGGAAAACCGCCACCGTGTCGGTGCACTCCTCATCCTTGCGGATGTCCTCGAGGTCGAAGGTCTCTCCCTCCTTGGGCTCCTGGGAGCGGGCCTGATCGGCATAGGCAATCAGGGTCTCTCGCTTCTCCGCATCGGGGAGATCGGAAAAGAGGGCGATGATCGCGTTGAGCTTCGGAGGATAGGACATCACGCAGGGAATCAGACCGATTTCTCGATCGGCGCTCCCACGCGGTTGCCCCATTCGGTCCAGGAACCGTCGTAGTTACGGACATTCCCGAATCCGAGAAGGTAGTTAAGCACGAACCAGGTGTGGCTGGAACGCTCACCGATACGGCAGTAGGCGATGATGGCGTCGTCGTTCTTCAGGCCGAGATCCTCCCGGTAGGTTTTGGAGAGTTCCGCCGCGCTCTTGAACGTGGCATCCGCATTCACGGCCTCCTTCCAGGGAATGCTTCGCGCTCCCGGGATGTGACCGCCGCGCAGCACCCCTTCCTGGGGATACTCGGGCATGTGGGTGACGAGGCCCTTGTATTCCCCGGGGGAACGGACATCGATGAGCGGCAGACCCGACTTACTCTGCGCGAGGGCATCCTCGTAGAAGGCGCGGATCTCCTTGTCACGGCGCGCGGCGGGCACGGGATAGGAAGTCGCCTCATAACGGGGAATCTCACGGGTCAGGGGACGCCCCTCGGCGATCCACTTGTCACGGCCGCCATCCATGATCTTCACCTTCTCGTGGCCGAAGAGCCGGAAGACCCAGAGGGCGTAGCAGGACCACCAGTTCGATTTGTCACCGTAGAAAATGCAGGTGGTGCCGGGGGTGATCCCGTTCCTGGAGCAGAGTTCGGCGAATGAGGAGGGCTGGATGTAGTCGCGGACGGTGTGATCCTGCAGGTCGCGCTGCCAGTCGATGTGGACGGCTCCGGGCAGATGCCCCATGTCGTAGAGGAGGACGTCCTCGTTGCTCTCGATGATCCTGATCCCCT
>JBEAOJ010000005.1:0-7811 GCA_041164985.1 Verrucomicrobiota bacterium
TTCTGCCGCTGCGTGGTGCCCCACTGCGGATAGCTGTAGGTGGAGTAGTAGCCGCCCATCCAGTAGTGTCCGGGAAGGCCGTGCGGGATGGCATCGGAAGCCGGCGTGTTGAGATTTTTCCAGTCGACGGTCGATTTGCCGTCGGATGACTTGGCATCGGCCAACCGTATTGCCAAGATTGATTGTCTCTCCATGCTCTACTCCTTTGATCTCCACCTGCACACCCATTACTCGGCGGATGCCTGCAGCTCGCCCGAGGCCATGGTGGAGGCTGCCAAGCAAAGAGGATTGAGCGGCATTGCCCTGACCGACCACAACACCTGCCAAGCGGTCGAGCATCTCACCCGCAAGGGGCTCATCCGACTCGACGGCCAACCCGTTGAGGGATTCCTGATCGTACCGGGAGTCGAGGTCTCCACGGCCGACGGCCACCTTCTTTGCCTCGGCACCACCCTCCCTTACATGAAAGGAAAACCCGCCGCCGAAGTCGTAGCCGCCATCCGGGAGCGCGGGGGGGTTGCCGTGGCGCCCCATCCCTATGACAGGTTCCGGGCCGGAATCCGCGAGGAGATTCTCGACGACCTCGACCTGGCGGCACTCGAGACCTTCAACGCGGCCGTGAGTTTCAAGCGCTTCAACAGGGAGGCCTCAGACTACGCTTCCCGACGCGGCCTCGCCGCCACGGCCGGCAGCGATGCCCACCATGCCTCGGCGGCGGGAATCTCCTCAACGGCCTACGACCTGCAGGAGCTTTCCCTGGCCGCCCTCCTCCAGACGATTCCCAAGGGAGGCGCCCTGAACGCCAACTACCTCCCCTTCTACGAGGCGATGAAAAAGAATTTCGGCAACTGGTTCCGCATCTTCAATCCGAAGCCAACGGAGAAACCTGAAAGCTGAAACCTGATACCTGAGATGGCCTCTTCAGGTTTCAGGTCTCAATTTTCATCCCTCCCCACCATATCCATATCCTTCAGTCCCCAGCTTCATTCATCATTTTCCCATCCCCTTGATCCCCTTCATCCCTGTGAGTCTATTTACCTAACAGTCCAACAGTCCAAAAAGCTAACAGCCTCTTTTTTTCATGATCGAAAAACACCTTGTACAGATTACCCAGGAACTCGGGCTTCAGGCCCGTCAGGTCGCCGCCACAGCCGTCCTTCTCGAGGAGGGGGCCACCGTCCCCTTCATCGCCCGTTACCGCAAGGAGCGGACCGGCGAACTCGATGAGGTGAAGATCACTGCGATCCGCGACCGCCTCGAGCAGCTTGAAACCCTCGACAAGCGGCGCGAGTCGATCATCTCCTCACTCGAGGAGCGCAAGCTCCTGACCGAGGAACTCCGGGCCAAGGTCGAGAGCGCCGCCACCCTGAATTCCCTCGAGGACATCTACCTGCCATTCAAGCCCAGAAAAAGGACGCGAGCGACCATCGCCAAGGAACTCGGTCTGGAGCCGCTTGCCGAAATTCTCTGGGCACAGGATCCGGCCACCGACCCCGAGGCGCTTGCCGCCCCCTACGTCGGAAATTCCGTCACCGTCGAAGCCAAGACCTCGACGGTCGAGAGCGTGGCAGCCGTCCTCGCCGGAGCACGCGACATCCTTGCCGAGCGGATCAACGACGATGCCACCGCCCGTGCCCAACTCCGCAGCCTCTACCTCAACAAGGGGGTCATCAAATCGACACTCGTTTCGGGAAAGGAAGAGGAGGGAGCCAAGTTCAAGGACTACTTCGACTGGAACGAACCGGCCGCCACGGCCCCATCCCACAGGATTCTCGCGATGCGACGCGGAGAGACCGAGGGATTCCTATACACCCGGCTCACTCCTTCTGAGAGCGAGGCGCTTGGCACCCTCTACGGACTCTTTGTACGGGGGAACTCCAAGGCATCCGAGCAGGTGAAACTCGCCTGCGACGACTGCCTCAAGCGACTCCTCGGATTCGCCATGGAGGTGGAGGCGCGCGGCTTCTACAAGAAGAAGGCCGACGAGGAGGCGATCCGTGTCTTCGCCGACAATCTCCGCGAACTCCTTCTCGCCTCCCCTCTCGGCCAGAAGATCACCCTCGGCATCGATCCGGGCTTCCGCACCGGCTGTAAGGTCGTCCTGCTCGACCGTCAGGGAAAGCTCCTCGCCAACGAGGTCATCTATCCCGGCAGAAGCCGCGGCGAGGAACTTGAGGCCGCCGAGGCGATCCTCAACATGGTCCGCCTGCACAAGGTCGAGGCGATCGCCATCGGCAACGGCACCGCCTCGCGCGAGACCGAGGCCTTCGTCAAGAAGCTCAAGCTCCCTCCATCCATCCAGGTCGTCGTCGTCAGCGAGAGCGGTGCCTCGATCTACTCGGCCAGCGAGGTCGCCCGCGAGGAGTTCCCGAACCACGATGTCACCGTGCGCGGAGCCGTCTCCATCGGCCGCCGCCTCATGGATCCCCTCGCCGAGTTGGTGAAGCTCGATCCGAAATCAATCGGCGTCGGCCAGTACCAGCATGATGTCGATCAGGCGGCGCTGAAGCGTTCCCTGGACGATGTCGTGATCTCCTGCGTGAACAAGGTCGGCGTGGAGCTGAACACCGCCTCCCGACACCTCCTTGCCTACGTCTCGGGGCTCAACTCCCGCACCGCCGCCAGCATCGTCACCCACCGCGACACCAGCGGCCCCTTCAAGTCACGCCAGGAACTCCTCAAGGTCAGCGGCCTCGGGCCCAAGGCCTACGAGCAGGCGGCGGGCTTCCTGCGCATCCGCGACGGCGCCCACCCGCTCGATGCCAGCGCCGTCCATCCCGAGCGCTACGAACTCGTCGACCGCATGGCCGCGGATCTCGGCTGCACGGTGCAGGATCTCCTGCGTGATCCCGCCAAGCGTGCCGCCATCAAGCCCGAACGCTATGTCACCCCGGAGGTGGGTCTTCCCACCCTCAAGGACATCATCGCCGAGCTTTCCAAGCCCGGCCGCGACCCGCGCGAGCAGTTCGAGGCCTTCAGCTTCGCCGACGGGGTGGAGAAGATGGAGGACCTCCAGCCGGGCATGAAGCTCCCGGGCATCGTGACGAATGTCACGGCCTTCGGCGCCTTCGTCGACATCGGCGTCCATCAGGACGGACTCGTCCACATCAGCCAGATCAGCGACGACTTCGTGAAGAATCCCGCGGAGTTCCTCAAGGTCGGCCAGAAAGTCCAGACCACCGTCATGGAGATCGACCTGCCGCGCAAGCGCATCGCCCTCTCCCTCAAGACCAAGGTCGATCTCTCGCCGCGCCAACCGAAGGGAGCACCCGGCACCGATCGCGGAGGAAGGAAGGAGGACTTCAGCCGCTACATGCGCAACGACTCGGGAAAGCCCGGAACGGGGGGCGGCGACTGGTTCTCCATGGCCCAGCAGAAGCGATTTTAACCCAGCTTCGAGATTGGTGGCCACAATGGGCAGACACGATACGAAAAGGGCGGCCTGAGGGTGTCAAATTCCACGCTTTCCTGATTTCTTTGATTCCCAGTGAGCCTCTTTGATCCAGTGGCCTCTGCACTCCCTTACTTATACCATCTCCACTTTTATTCCGGTAGAATCGTCTGGTTCTTTCGGCGATGGGCGTTGTTGTCATCCCTCGGGTTATCTTCAGATTGATGTCATCAGCCTCCCGGTTGACGGCGCCACCTCTTCGAGGCTGCGACATGAGCCGCAGTCTTCCGCACCCCTTCCCACGGGCTTGGTTGCCCTCGGTCTTCCGCCTAGCCCATCACCAAAATCCCTTCGCCAATTCCACCAGACTACTAATCATGGAAATGGTATTAGTTCCCTATTTTCTCCCTGCCGCTATGTTCGTGACTCGCCCCAGTTATCACTGATGAGAAAATCCATCCTCACCCTTCTTCCATTATTCCTTACGGCCTTCCTGCTACAGGCGGCGCCGAAGCCACAGTTTGACCTGCCCAAGACCACGTTGTCCCTCGGCACGAATTCCCTCTACGCCCAGATCGCCGCAGACGACCCCTCCCGCGAACGCGGCCTCATGTCCCGCACGAACCTTGCCGAGAACGAAGCCATGCTCTTTGTCTTCCCCCGGCCACAACCCGTCGCCTTCTGGATGAAGGACACCCCCGTCCCGCTCTCGATCGCCTATGTCGGCACTTCGGGCAGGATCTTCGAGATCCACGACCTCAATCCCTTCGACGAGACCCCCGTCCCAAGCGCCTCGCAGGCCGTCACGTACGCGATCGAAACTCCCCGGGGCTGGTTTTCCAAACACGGTGTTATGGCAGGAAGCGCAGTGGGCGGACTCCCCTCCCCGTCGATGGCGAAGTAGCGTGGTATGGAAAATCAGCCATCGAAAAGTAATCGGCACCCCTTTCCCGGGAACAGCGGTTCACTCTTCACTTTCACTACGATTCTCATTTGGTAGCCTCGCCATTCAATGTCCCAACCAAAGAACATTGTCTATTTCGACCTGGAGACCCAGCGCACCGCCAATGACGTCGGCGGTTGGGACAAGAAGGCCGACATGGGGGTCTCCGTGGGAGTCACCTACAGCACGGCGACGCAGAACTACGAGATCTTCACCGAGAAGCGGGTCGGCGAACTGATCGACCTTCTCGGCCGCGCCGATCTGGTGGTGGGCTACAACAACCGCCGCTTCGATTACGAGGTCCTCATGGGCTACACGATCCTAGACCTGACCCACCATCTCCCCACGCTCGATCTTCTGGAAGTCGTGGAAAAAGCCGCTGGTCACAGGCTTCCGCTCGACTCCATCGCCACGGCCACACTCGGCGTCGGCAAGACTGCCGAGGGGCTTGATGCCATCCGCTGGTGGCGGGAGGGCAAGATCATGGAGATCGCGGAATACTGCTGCTTCGACGTGAAGGTGACCAAGCTCGTGCACGAATACGCCGTGCAGCACGGCCAACTCCACTACATCGACCGCTTCTCCAGGAAGCAGACCCTGACGATCGAACTGCCGTCATGATCCAGCCTCTCGACTCGGCCCGGAACAGCTGGCGACTCCTCTGGATTGATCTGGAGGAGCCCGTGCCGGCACCCGTCCGATCCGGTGAATCCGGAACCGGAGACTACTGCCTGCCGACCTGCCTACTGGTGACCACCGCATCCGGCAAGCCGCTCTGCCCTCCCGAGATCCTGGAAGAACTCGACCAACCCCGCGCGGAGCAATTGCTGGGCCGGCTCTTCGACGAGCACGGCACACCCGACCGCCTGACCATCGCGGAAAGCAGTGACTGGGATACGGAGGCATGGCGCTCCTTTGCCCTCGACTGCCGGGTGGAGATTGCCTTCGGAGCCTTCCCCAAATCCAGGCCGGGCGAATTGCTCCAAGTCGGCCGCAGGATAGCGCAACGGCTCAGGGGCGATGGCTTCCACTCCCCGGTGGCCATTGCTCGGGGGCTGGTCGCCACGGCGCGCCGCCTCCGCTCACCGGAAAGGAAAAGCGCCCACCTGCGCAAGGCGATCGAGCAGGATGCAGAATGTGTGCTCGCGCGGATCGAACTGGCCGACGCCGACTACCAGTCGGCCCGATGGAACGAAGCCAGACGCGGTTATCAGGAGGTTGCCGAGCGCGAGGAGCGGCGCTGGCGCGGCGAGACTCCCGAATGGTGGGAGGATCACGAGACACGCCCCTACATGAGGGCACTCTACGGGCGGGCGATGACCGAGTGGCACCAGGGACGCTTCGCGGAGACCGCCAAGGATTTGGAAAAACTCCTGAAACTCAACCCACGCGACAACCAGGGCGTCCGCTTCCTGATACCGCTCGTCCACCTGCTGGGTGATGACGATGCCAAAGCGCTCAAGTCCCTTGAGGAATACGATCGGAACTATCCCGACGACTACTGCGAACCGGCACTGCTCTTGGGCAAGGGACTGGCCCTCTGGCGATCGGGTGACGATGAACCGGCCCGCGCCGCCTACCGCGCCGCGATGCTGCAGAACCTCTACATCACCCCGATGCTGCTGGATCTGCCCGCGCCTCCGGCCGACATCTGGCATCCCAACGACCGTTCCGAGATCGGCTACGCCCAGGACTTCATGCAGTCCTACGCGATCCTGTGGGACAGGGACCCCGCGGCCACACGGTTCATTTCCGAACTCCATGACGAACTGGCCCCGGAAATCGACAAGATCCTCACCCTGCGACGCACGATGGCTGATTGGCAGGACCAGCGCTATGACCGGGACTTCAAAGCCCGATGGAAAGCCATGATCGAGCAGGACAAGTCACTGACGGGAGGAGTCGATAGGGAGTAGAAGATCGGTAATAGGGGATAGGGGATAGGAAAAAGTTGAAGGATGAAACCTGAAATCTAAGGTGGAAAGCAGCGCGGTAGACTACCGTAACAAATCAGCGCCTGGCGGCGGCTGATAGGACTGCGAAGCAGCCCCGATAGGGGCGAACCAAGCCCGAGGGATCGGGCGCGGAGAAGTCCGCAGTGCGGAACCCTACAAGGGCGGCATCGCTTGCCGGGAGGCCAGTGCCGTCCAATGCCTTGGGAAGAGCCCGAATGGAGACTTGCGCTGGCAAGAACGACATCGAATGTGCGTCAGCAGATCCCGTAAGGGTTTTCGTGGGTAGTCCGATCATCAATTGAAATGCGAAGCAACGGCCAGGCCTACAAAGGGTAGTGAACAGCCATGTATGGGTGGCATGGCGTAGCCCTTAGCGTTACTGCAGGAACAGTTCCGCGGGGGACGACGGCATCGGTAGATGCCGTTAAACTTGAAAAGGCTGAGGGCTTTTAGGAAGCCCAGCCCCTACTTCATCACAGAGTCCTGAGCCGCGCGGATTTTCTCCATGATCGGCTTCAACGAGTGCTCCTGCTTTTCGATCAGATCGAGCTTCAGCGTTGCGAGGGATCGCTTGGCCTGAACCTGCGCCTGGGGCGTCTGGGCATTTTTCACCGCATTGTTGGCGGCGATGAACACGGGATCGTTTGCAATGGCTCCCATCGCCGCCTTCATCTTCATCTTGTCGGAAAAGGAGAGCTGGCTGATGACCTGATCGCGGCACTTCTCCATAGCAGCAAGAACCTGATCGGGGGATTGGGTCTGTGCTTGAAGTCGCAATCCGAAGGTCATGGCAGCCATGCAAGCCGAAGCAAGGGGCAACCTCGGGCCGGCTGATCGAAGGAGCATGTGCATCAGCGGGCCGTGCGAATCTCCGGCTATTGGCGATTCGAGACGGTAACCGGGGTCGGGCTCGGAGAGGCCTTCGGATGAGCCTTTTGATAGTCATCCTTGAGTTTCTTTCCGACGGTCTTTCCGATAACCGAACTGGCAATCCGGACCGGCGGAGGTGCGGCACAACCGGCAAGCAGGGCGATGGCAATGAGAGTTGCGAATTTCTTCATGAGTTTCAGTGGAATTCAGTGAAGTTTAAATTCTATCACGCAGTGCCAATCCTCAAAGTGAATAAGCCGACAAAAACGTCACCCTATCCGCAGTATCCTTCAAGGAATTCATCAGAAAGCAGGATGCAACGGATGCGAAGCAACGGCCAGGTAAGCTAAGCAGGGATAGGGATGCATAAACCCAAATTTTGCATTTGAACGCCAGCAACAGGTAAGGGCGTTACACCAACTTGGTGAAGGTAGAAGAATCAGAGGTAAATTTTCTAAAAGCGAGCACTGAATGCTGTAGCTGCTTGCCGGATAGAGTGTTGTATCGAATGATTCCTAACGCTTTGCATTAGAACCGGTCATCTTCAATACCCTGAATGCAAAATTTGGGATAAAAGATTTTTACACTGTGTATTTCGACTGAGCAGGGTCGGATTTCCGTTACGGAATCGTAACATCAAAGGTCATGACGA
>JBEAOJ010000006.1:0-3487 GCA_041164985.1 Verrucomicrobiota bacterium
CCAATGTGACAAGCGACGCCGCCGTGCTCTGCCTCAAGGCCGGCAACGCCGTCATCCTCCGCGGTGGGAGCGAGGCCATTCATTCCAACAAGGCGATCGCATCCGCCCTGCAGGCGGGGGCCGCCTTGGCCGGACTTCCCGCAGCCTCAATCCAGCTCATTCCCGTCATGGACCGCGAGGCTGT
Source organism: Verrucomicrobiota bacterium (assembly GCA_041164985.1). Lineage (GTDB taxonomy): Bacteria > Verrucomicrobiota > Verrucomicrobiia > Chthoniobacterales > UBA6821 > UBA6821. Next base: position 185 of record JBEAOJ010000006.1, read on the forward strand.
CAGGATCCTCTGCGAGATGGATGCCCATCTCGACTGCATGATCCCCCGCGGAGGGAAGGGTCTCATCGAGACCGTCGTGAAGCACGCACGGATGCCGGTCATCAAGCACTATGACGGGATCTGCTCCGTCTATGTCGACGCGGAAGCCGACCTCGCCATGGCGCGCGACATCATCCTCAATGCCAAGTGCCAGCGCCCCGGCGTCTGCAATGCGGCCGAGACACTCCTTCTCCATCGAGGGATCGCAGCCGCCTTCCTTTCCGATGGCGGTAAGACCCTCCTCGAACGGGGGGTCGAACTTCGCTGTGACAAGGAGACGCTTTCCCTCCTCCCTGATGATCTCCGCTCGCATCACCTCGTGAAAGAGGCCACGGAGGAGGATTTCCGCACCGAATTCCTGACCCTGATCCTCGCTGTCAAGACTGTCGGATCGGTCGAGGAAGCGATCACCCACATCGAAACCCACGGCTCCCGTCACAGCGATGCGATCGTCACCGCCAACACGGGCATTGCGGAGCGTTTCCTCCAGGAAGTCGACAGTTCCACCGTCTACTGGAATGCATCCACCCGGTTCACCGACGGCGGGGAGTTCGGCTTCGGATGCGAGATCGGCATCAGCACCGACAAACTCCACGCCCGAGGTCCCATGGCCCTGGAGGAACTCACCAGCTACAAGTATCAGATCCGCGGCAGCGGACAGACCCGGTCCTGACGCCGAACCCACCATGATCACGATCAGCGCGCTCTATGAAGGAAAAGTCCAAGGCGTCGGATTCCGCGCCTCTGTCCTGACGCTGGCCAAGGGTTACGAAGTGACGGGATGGGTGAAGAATCATCCGGACGGGCGCGTCGAGGTTCTTGCCACCGGGGATGAAGCCGAAGTGGAGGATTTCCTGCAGGGTATCCGCGAGAGCCATCTGGCTGGGCATATCGAGCACGAGAACGTGACTCCCGCGACAGCTGAACCGGGACTCAAGGGATTCCGCATCCTCTCCTGAAATGGACACGACATCCTCCGAGGTTCCCGCCGTTAGAATCCGCGACCTGAAGAAGGTTTTTCCGGTTCCGCTACGCCGTCGTCAGGTGACGGCCCTCCGCGGACTCTCCCTCGATATCCCGGCAGGGCATGTCTACGGACTTCTTGGGCCGAACGGTTCGGGAAAAAGCACGACCCTCAAGATCCTGCTGGGTCTTGTCACCCCGACTTCCGGAACTTCCGAGATCTTCGGGATTCCAAGCTCCGAGGTAAAGAGTCGCACCGACGTCGGCTTTCTGCCCGAGAATCCTTACTTCTACAAATTCCTCACCGGTGCCGAAACCATCTCCTTCCATGGAAAGCTCTGCGGCATGGGAGGCCGTTCCCTGCGCGGGAGGGTGATGAAACTGCTTGAACTGGTCGGCCTTCAGGATGCCGGTGACCGCCGGATCAGCGGTTATTCCAAGGGGATGCTCCAGCGCATCGGCCTGGCCCAGGCGATGGTGCACGACCCGCGCCTGCTGATCCTTGACGAACCGACCGCGGGTGTTGATCCGGCCGGTTCCCGACAGATCCGGGACCTTATTCTGCGACTCAAGGAGCGGGGAAAGACAGTCCTCCTGACGTCGCACCTGCTGGAACAGGTTCAGGAGGTCTGTGACCGTGTCGGTATACTGGCCAAGGGAGAGCTCGTTCGCGAAGGATCCCTCGACATCCTCACGGGAGTCACCGGTCAGACCGAATTCCTGATCGAGAACGCAAGCCCTGAACTTCAGGCCGAGATCTCCCGGTTGGCCGCGACTCACGGCGCCCGCCTCGTGACGGCCCGCCAACCCCAACTCGACCTGGAAACCGTCTTCTTGAAGGCGACGGAGGCGGAAAAACAAGGGATGAAACTTGAGACCTGAAACCTGATGAATATTTCCGGTAAAGATTCTTCTTAGTAAAACCTTCCCTTCCAAAAAAAGGCAACTAGCCCTCAGATTGTTTTAAATTCAGGTTTCACGTTTCAGCTTTCATCCTTCTCTTAAATGAACTTCTTCATCACCGGTACCGACACCGACGCGGGAAAAACCTTTGTCACCGCCCTTCTCACTCGCAGTCTCCGCAAGGCTGGATTCGACACCGTTGCCATGAAGCCTGTCTCCTGCGGGGAACCGGGCGACACAGGGGCGCTCCGTGCGGCGGCGGACGACGAACTCTCAATCGAGGAAGTCACCCCCGTCGCCTACAAGGCTCCCCTCGCCCCGATCGAGGCCGCGCGTCTGGAGGGGCGGACCTTCGATCCAGCGGAAGTCATGAAGGCATTCCATCATCTCCGCAGCACCCGCCGATCACTGCTCGTGGAGGGAGTCGGAGGATGGCTCGTGCCGCTTTCGTCGACCTATGACGCCGCCGATCTGGCCAAGGAGATGAATCTTCCCGTCCTGCTTGTCGTCCGCAACAAGCTGGGCACGCTCAATCATGCCCTGCTCACCCTCGAGTCCATCAAGGCACGCGGACTGACTTGTGCGGGAATTGTCCTGAATAACCATCCCGCCGATAAGGAGGATCCGGCCCGCGAGGGGAACGGCCGACTGCTCGCCGAACTCAGCGGAGTCCCGATCCTTTTCGAGATCTTCCCAGGACAGACCGAACTGGATCTCGCCGTTGCCTGAAAGTCACCGAAAAGTCCGAAAAGTATGAATAATGAGGGTTGAATGATGAAAAGTTGATGTAAGCAGCCTGGGGCATGAATAACCCATGCTGTTACTGTCCCGATGTTTGAAAACGCTCCCTGAACACACCTAAGCTTCCTTTTCATCCTGATCATCCTCTTTTTCTTTCATCCTTCATCATTCTTAATTCATCTTTTCTATTCATGCGCTCCTCCGGCCCACAAATCGTCCTCGTCCGCCACGGTGAAACCGAGTGGAGCAAGAACGGAAAACACACCTCCTACAGCGACATCCCCCTGACGCTCGAGGGTGAACGTCAGGCCTCTTCGCTGAAAAAGGAACTCTCCGACTGGGATTTCAAACTGGTTCTCTGCAGTCCCCGCACACGGGCCAAACGGACCTGTGAACTGGCCGGTCTGCTCGACCGCGCCGAGATCACGGATGACCTCACCGAGTGGAACTACGGTGAGTACGAGGGAATCACGACCAAGGAGATCCGGAAGACAGATCCGACATGGACCGTCTTTACGAGACCGACGCCCGGCGGAGAGACGCCTGATCAGGTAGCCGAGCGATGCGACCGCGTCATTGCCCGCGCCAAGTCGGTCAATGAAGATGTCGTCCTCTTCGCCCACAGCCATGTTCTCAGGGTTCTGATTGCGCGGTGGT
>JBEAOJ010000007.1:0-6343 GCA_041164985.1 Verrucomicrobiota bacterium
CGGGCGACGGATCAACTGACCCTCCAGCTCCAGGGGAAGGTCGCAACGGCGCTCGGCTATCCCGAAAAGAACATCCTGCGACGGTGCGAGGCCTTCATGCGGGACTACTACAACCGCACCCGCAGCATCCATCTCATCACCACGCTCGCCCTCGGCCGCATCCGCGAAGAGCACGGGATCAGGACCCGGATTCTTGCCAAGTTCCTCGGCCGCCGGCAGGAAACCGTCGACGAGATGATCATCCGTAACGGCGAGATCTTCCCGAAGGCACGGGACATCTTCAACCGCGACTCGGGGCGCATGATGAGGGCCTTCCAGCTCGCCCAGACCCGGCAGCTCGGTTTCTCGGCCGAGATGGGCGATCTGGTGAAGCGGCGGCTCAGACTCATCGACCGGACCTTCCAGTACAACAAGGAGAACCGCACGGTCTTCCTCGCGATCCTTTCACGGAAGGGGGAGGTGAGCCGCATCCTGCGCCTGATGCACGACCTCGGATTCCTCGGAAAATATCTTCCCGAGTTCGAGCCGTTGACATGCCTGGTCCAGCACGAGTTCTTCCACCGATACACGGCCGACGAGCACACGCTGCGGTGCGCCGACAAGATTGACGCCCTGCTCTTCGCCACCGACCCGAAGCTGAAGCGCTACGGGGAAATCTTCCGGCACTTCGACGATCCGGCGGTCCTTTACCTTGCCATGCTCCTGCACGACACGGGCAAGGCGGCCAACACGCGCCGTCACGAGGAGGAGAGCGCCCTCGCGGCCCAGAAGGTGGCGCGGCGCCTGCAGCTTTCTCCCGAACGGAAGAGGATGCTCATCACCCTGGTCTCCGCTCACGGCGAGATGAGCGGCATCGCCCGCACCCGCAATATCGAGGATCCGGCAACCGTCGAGGAATTCTCGGGAATCGTGCGAGACCCCGTGATGCTCGACGCCCTCATGGTGATCACGCTGGCCGACGGCATGGGGACGAGCGACGAGGGGTGGAGCGACTGGAAGGAGCAGATGGTCTGGCAACTCTACCACCAGACCCGCGCCTACCTGCGAGACAGCGCCGGATACAGGGAGGAGAGGGCCCGTCGCCGCGAGGAGCTGCACCGTCAGGTTGCGGAAACCCTCCCCGGGAGCTACGGCGAGGAAATCGAGGCGCACTTTGGCGGGATGCCGGAGCGATACTTCCAGACCCGCGACGCCGCGGAGATCCGCACGCACCTTCAGCTCTTCCGGAAGTTCTTCGAGCAGGGGCTCCGGCAGGAGGGGGAGAACCTCGATCCCGTGATCCAGTGGATCGATCATCCCGAAGCCGGCCACGCGGAGGTGCTGGTGTGCGGCTGGGATCGCGAGCGCCTGCTCGAGCGCATCGCCGCCGCCTTCCTCGAATCCGGCATCAACGTGCTGGGAGCCGACATCTACACCCGGACCGACAAGCTGGCGCTCGACATCTTCAGGGTCTCCAACCACCGGAACGAACCGCTCCCCAGGGAGCGGGAACGGATGCAGTTCAAGGAACGCCTCGACGATCTGCTGCCGGCGCCCGGGAGCCGCACCGTGCCCGCGCCGAAGAGCCCCTCCCTTCCGCGCCGACGCGCACCTGAGAACGAGGAGGAACCCCCGGTCTGGGTGGTGGTCAACAACAACGCCCACCCGACATGCACCATCCTGGAGGTGCAGGCCCCCGACCGGCTCGGACTGCTCTACCATCTGCTCCGCGCCATCTCCCACGGCGGCATCTCGATCGAGGCGGCGCGCATCGCCACGGAACAGAACGCGGCGCTCGACGTCTTCTACCTCCGCACCAAGGAGGGAGGGAAAATCACGGAGCGCAACGCCCTGATGCGCCTGGAGCGCCGGCTCCGCACGGCCTCCGGGATTGCCGGAAGCCCCCGGGGAGAGTGAGGATGCGTCCTGACATCCGACTCTGCTGGAGAGGGGCGATCCGTCCGTTGCTCCATCATCCCCGGGCGGCCCTGCTCGGCGTCCTGAGCATCGCGCTGGGCGTGGCGGTTTTCCTTGCCATCACGGTTGCCAACCGGAGCGCCGCGGGGAGCTTCCACCGAGCCTTCGAGATGGTGACGGGGAGCGCCGATCTGGAGATCCGTGGAAAAATCCCCGAGACCCTCCTTCCGCAGGTGCAGCGGTGCACCGGGGTGGCCGGTGCAACGCCTCTCATCGAGTCCATGGTCACGCTGCCCGACACGCCCGGAGAATCCCTGCGTCTCGCCGGGATCGACCCGTTCACGGCCAAGGGACTGCTCGGGTTCGAGGCGACCTTGGGATCCGGCGCGTCTGCCGATTCATCCGGAGATCTGGGCGAGTGGCTCGCCGCAGACGACACGATCGCCGTCACGCGGGAATTCCTGTCGAATCACGGCCTGAAGCCTGGAGATACGCTCAGGCTCCAGGGACCCGGCGCGCCCAGAACCATGCGGATCACCCATGTCATCGGCACCGGGGATGGGGCTGTCAGCGCGGTCGGGGTTGTTGCGACCGATCTGGCCACAGCCCAGGAGTGGACCGGGCGTACCGGCCTGCTCACGGCCATCCTGGTCAAGCTGGAAGACCCGGCGAGACGCGACGAGGTGGCCCGAAGGCTGAGAAGCCTACTGCCCGGAGACGTCACGGTCGATCCGCCGGCGCGCCGTTCGCGTCAGGTCGACATCATGCTCTCAGCATTCCGCCTGAACCTCACCGCGCTGAGTCTGGTCTCGCTCATGGTGGGGATGTTCTTTGTAGGCAACTCGGCGGCCGCCGCCGTGGTCCGCAGGAGAGTCTCCCTCGGCATCCTCCGCGCCGTCGGAACCGGTCGCGGCGAGATCCTGGCGATGGTCCTGGCCGAGGCCGGACTGAGCGGGTTCGTCGGTGCGTTGCTGGGCATCCTCGTCTCGCCGCTGCTGGCGGGAGTGATGGCGGCCCCCGTGTCAAAAACCGTGACCGCCCTCTATCTTCCCGTCGATGCGCAGGGGGGCTGGCCCACGACGACCGAGGCGCTCGCCGGTGTGGTGGCGGGTGTGGTGGCTGCTCTGGTCGCCGCGTGGATCCCCGCGCGCCAGGCCGCACGCGTCGATCCGACCCGCGTGCTGCACCCCGGTGCCGCACCGGAAATCTTTCCGCTCCCGGCCGCGCGTCTTGCCGCATGGGGTGCCGGCCTGCTGCTGCTCGCGCTGCTGCTTTCTCTCGGAGCCCTGCACGGCGGACCAGCCCTGCTAGGCTTCGGGGCGGCCTTCCTGGTGCTTGCGGGTTTCTCGCTGACCGTGCCCGCAGTCATGACGAGCGCGTCGCGACTGTGCGGAAGAGGGCGACATCACGAGGCGCACGGAGTGATCGCCCGGCTGGCGCTCGGGCAGACCATGCGCTCCCTCCACCGGACCGCCCCGACGGTCGCCGCCCTTGCCGCCGCCGCCGCGATGACGGTCGGCATCAGTGTCATGATCCACTCGTTCCGCGGCAGCGTGGTCTCATGGGCCGGCCGGACGCTGACGGCCGATCTCTTCATCGCGCCCGCATCCAACGAACTGCTGGGGCTTGAGCACACCATTCCCGAAGCGGCCGCGGCATGGTGGTCGGCACGGCCCGAGGTCGCGGCGGTCGGGACATTCCGCGAAGTCGAGGCACGCACGGTTTCCGGTGAGCCGGTGACGCTCGGCATCGTCTCGGGGCCCGCACGCGGGGCGATCGACTTCCTGCACGGCGATGCGGCTGCAAAGACCGCCGCGCTCGAGGAGGGAGGGTGCACGGCGCTCTCCGAGAGCCTGGCTCGGAGGTTGCATCTCGGCCCGGGGGATCAGCTGGAGCTGACCGGACCGCGGGGCGTCGTGCGCCTGAAGGTGCTCGATCTCTACCGCGATTACACACGCGACCGCGGGATCGCGATGGTGGGTGCGGGGTATTTCCAGCGAGTCTGGGGAGCGGACGGGGTCCACTCGCTGGCCATCGAATTTCGCAAGGGAACCTCCCCCGCCATCATGGAGCGGAGTCGCGGGGAGTTCGTCGCCGCATTCGGCGGGAAGGAGGCGTTCATCTGCTACGGCAACGCCGCCCTCAAGCAGCGGATCATGGAAATCTTCAACCAGACCTTCGCCGTGACCGCCGTGCTCCGCACGATCTCGATCGCCGTCGCCATCGGCGGGGTGATGCTGACGCTCGGGATCCTCGTCCTGGAGAGGACCCGCGAACTCGGCGTGCTGCGGTCGATGGGTGCCTCGACCGCTCAGGTTGCCCGCATGATGCTGGCCGAGGCGGCGCTCATCGGATTCCTTGCAAGTCTCGTCGGCATCGCGAGCGGATCGGCGCTGGCCCTGGTGCTGACATGGGTGATCAACAAGGCCTTCTTCGGATGGAGTATCGATCTCTCCTACCCGTGGCTGGAGTTGGTCCTGCTTCCGCTCTGGATGACGTCGGCGGCACTCGTGGCGGGATTCTTCCCCGCGCTCAGGGCCGCACGGATTCCCCCCGCCTCGGCCTTGCGGATGGAGTGATGTAATACCATCTCCACTCTTATTCCGGTTGAATTCGCTGGTTCTTTCGGCGATGGGCGTTGTTGTCATACCTCGGGTTATCTTCAGATAGCCCTTGGTCTTCCGCCTAGCCCATCACCAAAATCCCTTCGCCAATTCCACCAGACTAATCATGGAAATGGTACAAGGCCTTGCCAGGTCGAAGGGTCGGCCAAAAAGCGGAACCTAATCCAACCGGATCGCGGGACTGAGTTCTTCCTGGCGCGCGCAGGAGAGGCGGACGGCTGATCCACCGAGTGATTTTCTCATGGTGCCGAGCGCCAGTTCCTCACTGTTGCAATCTCGGCTGAGGTGACCCAGCAGAAGGTGACCCAGACCATCGTGCAGGATTCTGGAGACGGTCTCGGCCGCAGCTCCATTGGAGAGATGGCCGTGGCGCGACTGGATCCGCTGCTTGATGGCCCAGGGACGCTTGGTGTCGTTCTGGAGAAGCTCCTCGTCGTAATTGGCCTCAATTAGAAGGGCATCGACGCCGCGCAACGACTCGACCACCAGCGTGGTGGCATGACCGAGGTCGGTGAGAAATCCGAAGGAACGGCCGCCCCGGCGGATGACGAAGCCGACCGGTTCGACCGCGTCATGCGGGATGGGAAAGGAGCGGATCGACGTTCCCCCGATCTCGAATTCTCCTCCGCTCTCGAAGAGGTTCCAGCCGGCGAAGTCGGTGACTTTGTCGCGGAGAACCATCGCCGTCTGCCTGTTGCAGTAGATCGGCGTGGCATGCTTCTTCGACCATTGGGCGAGTCCCCGCGCATGGTCGCCATGCTCATGGGTGACCAGGATGGCCGCGAGTTCGCGGGGCTCCATGCCACAGAGCGCCAGCCGCTGGGAGAGTTCACGCGCACTCAACCCGGCATCGACTAGGAATGCCGCGGTTTCGGTCCGCACCAGCGCGGAGTTTCCGCTACTGCCGCTGGCGAGGATGGTGACTTCAAGCATCGGGAAAGGATGTAGCGACTTGTGAATGCCCCGCTAGGAGAAACTGCGGATCCGTGGCGCACCCGGGAGGATTCGAACCTCCGACCAAGGGATTAGAAATCCCCTGCTCTGTCCCCTGAGCTACGGGTGCAAGTTGCTGTCCATCAGAGAGAAGCAATAGAGCAAAAAGACGGTTTCTTGACTCTGTGCAAGAATCTGTGCAAGAGTAGTGTCATGAAGGACACTGAAACCGATTTTCGTCCTGCTGCTGCTCGTCATGCCGGCCAGTTTACCGCAGTGAGAGATTCCCGCAACCGTAAGGTTCAGGGACTGCAAGTCAGAAACGGGCGTTTCTACGGTGTGCTGTGGACTGTGAAGGATGACGGGCGCAAAGGCACCCGCCGCTTCCCCTTGCTGGACTCCAACCGTGAGCCGTGCCGCACCCTGACCGCTGCCAAGGAATCCTTTGAAATCCTGAAGCATGAACGCCGGGAGGGGAATCTCCCTTCTAACGGTAGGAAGCCGGGCATGGAGAAGGCTGTGCATGAATACTTGCACAGCGAGACTCACACTGGGAAAGCCGAGAACACCAAAGAGAAGGAAGCCCGGTCACTGGAACTGTGGTGGCGCTTCCTTGGAGCAACGACCCGTGTGGACACCCTCACGACGCAACAGATCGCCGGGTTCAAGAGCCGCCGCCTTGCTGGTGGAAAGATCGGGGGAAAGGTGCTGGATCCCGCGCACTGGCGCACGGTCGAGAACGATCTCGTTGCCCTCAGAAACTTTCTGGAGTTCGCCAAGGAGGAACAGGGTTGGATCACCAAGAGGCCCGACTTTCCCAAGTGGCGCAAAGGGTCACGCCCTCCAAAACAAAAACGATCCCTGATTCCGCTGGATAAGTTCAACCGCCT
>JBEAOJ010000008.1:0-6407 GCA_041164985.1 Verrucomicrobiota bacterium
GCCTTTTACCTGACGCGACCAGGGTTTGAAGCTGCGGCTTTCCGGGTGGATCTTTGGGTTGCCCGATCAAGGGAGGCGGTTCGTCAGTTTGAGGAACTGGGTCTGCCCGTGACATTGGCTCCCTACACGGTTGACCCGGGGATTTTCCGGGAGCTTTCGTCGGAAGAGCGTGCCGGGATACGGGCGGTACTCGGTTTCACGGATCATGATTTTGTGGTGGGGAACTTCAATCGTGATTCCCTGGAGAGGGACCTTTCGCTTCCCAAGGCACAAAAGGGTCCGGATCTTTTTGTGGAACTGGTCGATGAGGCGAGAAAAGCGATTCCTTCGCTGAAGGTTCTCCTTGCGGGGCCCAGGCGCCATTGGCTGCGCACGGAGCTTGCGCGGAGGGGGATTCCCTTTTTCTTTGCCGGCAAGATTCTGCCTCATGATGATTTCTCCGTGAATGTTCTTCCGCGTGAAGAGCTTAACAGGCTCTACGCCGCACTGGACTGCACGCTGATCACCTCCCGTTGGGAAGGGGGTCCTTATTCCGCCCTGGAATCCTTGCAGGCAGGGCGGCCCGTCATCAGTACCCGGGTCGGGATGGCCGCCGACCTTCTGGATGAATGGCTTTATGATTCTCCCAAAGAGGGGGTGGAGTTGCTCGCCCGGATTGCAAGGGAGCGCCCGAGCTTTGCTTCCAGGCAGCAAGGAGTGATGAAAACCCACTCTTCGGATGAGCTTGGCTCCTCTCTGGCTGGGGCATTTACAAGGTTTCCGAACACTCCTCCGTCACTTCCGAAGGCCGCCGGGGCATTCGTCGCCCGAATCTTGAGTCGTGTGCATCCGCGCTTCCGCACACCGGCGGAATCCCATGCCGGGGTTGCCGCGGTGATGAAGAATGTGCGCGGGGGAAACGACGGTGGGTTGCAGGTCGCCTCGGAGGCCATCTCGATTGCTTCAGCGGAAACAACCGTTCAATGCCGATGACTCCCAGGATTGTCGAACCCGTAGGCAAAGGAAGCACCCTCCTGTACAGCGTCCGCGAGGCAGGCTCCCGTTTGCGCCATCTCTTCACCCGCAGGGCCGTGAGAAAACAAGCCGGGGGACTCAGGATCAAGGATGGCCCCGAACCTCTGCTCAATTATGGAAGACTGGAAGCGGTGTCTGCCGGGGTGCTTCCCACCGGTGGTCTGATCAAGTTGTTCCCTCTGAAAAAACGGTTTCCTGAACATTTCAATGATTTCAATGTCATGTATCTGGTCAGCAGCGCACTTCCTCCGCATGCGGAGGAAGTGGTGCGGGTCGTGAAATCCCGCGGCGGAAAGTTGGTCTGGAATCAAAACGGCATCGCCTATCCCGGGTGCTATGGTGATTTTTACCCTTGGTACAACCTGCGCATGGCTGAGCTACGGGCTCAGGCCGATTATGTCGTCAATCAGAGCGAATTCTCCCGAATCAGTGCGGAGCGCTATCTTGGTAGATCCGACGCCCCGTCCGAGATCTGTTTCAATCCCGTGGATTCCTCCATCTTCACGCCGGCGCCCGTGGAGTTACCGGAGGAGCCTTGGCAAATTCTGGCCGCGGGGACCAGTCTGGCATTCTACCGCACGAAGTCGGTGCTTGATACGATCCGGGTGCTTCTGAGGAGAGGTCGATCTGTTCACCTGACCTTCGCCGGAGGGTTTCATTGGCGCGGCGCCAAGGCGCAGCTACGGCGGGAGATGAAGGGGCTGGAAGGCCATGTCACCATCCATCCCCCGTTCCGGCAGGAGGAGGCCCCCGGGATCTATCGCAAGGCGCATTTGCTCCTGCACACCAAATTCAATGATCCCTGTCCCACCGTGCCGATTGAAGCAATGTCATGCGGGCTTCCGGTGGTGGGGACGCATAGTGGGGGGATGCCGGAACTTGTTCCGGGGACATGCGGAATCCTCGTATCGGTCGAGCAGGGCTGGGAACGGGATCTTCCGGGCGACCCGGAGGCGATGGCGGACGCGGTGGAGCAAGTGATGAAGAATCGCGCTGTCATGTCAAAGGCCGCGAGGGAGCATGCCGCGGCCGCTTTCGACGTGAAGCGATGGATGGGGCGGCACGAGGATGTTTTTCATCAAACCCTGAAGTCATGAGCGACCCTTTCTTCAGTGTCCTGTTGCCGGTCTATAATGCGAGGGGTCATATTCATCGGGCCCTGGGCGATCTTCTCTCCCAGAAGTTTGAGGATTTTGAAATCCTCGTGGTGGATGACGGTTCCACCGACGGCACCGGAGAAGTTGTAAAGCGGTTCCATGATCCCCGTATCCGGCTGATCACGTTGGACCAAAACAGGGGGCTGGTTGGCGCCCTGAACGCGGGCCTCGCGGAAGCAAGGGGAGGGTGGGTTGCCCGGCAGGATGCCGATGACCGGTGTTGCCCGGAACGTCTTTGGTGCCAGAGGAGTCTCATTCATGCCCATCCCAATGCGGTGCTTTTCTATAGCCGTGCACGACTCATCAATGAACGGGGATGGTGGAAGGGAACGGTGCGCCCGCCCTTGGAGGAGTCGGGATTGCGTTGGGATCTCTGTTTCAGAAACGCCGTTCCCCATACTTCCGTGGTCTTTTCCACGGCGATGGTGAGGGAGGGGCTGAATGGATACGCCGGGGACAATGTGACGGCGGATTTTGATCTCTGGTCCCGTCTCCTTCGCAAGGGGGGTGCTGTCGGTGACGGGAGGCGCCTCGTCTCCTATCGCAACCATGCCGGCTCGATCATGGGGCGGGAACATGAGTCCGATGAGAAACGCAGCAACGGCGGGCTTCGTCGGATTCTTGAGTGTAATCTCCGCGAATGGGCGGGTGCTGCAGAACATGAAGCCGCCCTGATTGCGACGGCCTGGCTTGAGCCGCAAAACGCGGCGTGGGAGGAGTATTTCGTCATCAGGGAAAAACTGGTCTCCCGCGCGCTCCGCCCGGCACACTCCCTGATTGCAGAGGAGGATTATACCTTGATGCACTTGGCGGCCGGGGTATCGCCCGATTGTGCCTCGTCGTTGCTCCGTGCCATGAAGTCGGTCGCTCCGGCACGCCATGCACTCTTGCCACAACCCAGGACGCTCGTGAGTCGGCTCCTGAAACGTTTCTAGAGATGAAAATTCTCTTTCTTTCGTGCGGTGCCCACCTGGCTCTGGATCCCTCCGCGACGCGCGTGGCGGGCGGAGCCGAACTGCAGGTTGCCCTGTTGGCCCGGGAACTCTTCTCCCGGGGACATGAGACGGTCCTGCTGGGAGCCGATACGGGTCAGGTTGACGGCGTGATCTGGGAAGGCATCACGGTGAGGAACGGTGGGGGCTTTCAAACTGGAAAGGTGGGCGACACGATCCGTGCTTGGCCAAAAATCCATCGTATTCTAATGCAGGAGCGCCCCGACGCGGTGGTCGTCTACGGGTGGACGACCCTGCTGTATGCACTGGCCTGGTGGCGTAAAATCATCCCTTTCCGCCTGGTCTTCGTCTGCGCATTGGACGCTGAGATCGACGGGGATTTCAAGCGGGCCAACCCTTTGCGCGGGTTCCTGTTCGAGCGTGGCATGCGGTGTTCCGACCATCGATTTTCCATTACTGCCGATCAGGCTACGCTGTTTCACGCAAAGGGGATGGATTGCACCGTGACCAGACTGCTGATCAAGGGGAAGCCGGTGGCTGTGCCTTCCGATAAAACGGTCGATCTTCTCTGGGTCGCCCGATGTGACGCGGTCAAGAGACCGGAACTCTTCCTAGAGTTGGCTAGGCGTTTTCCAAACTCAACCTGTCGTATGATTTGCTCCCCTCATGACCGCCCTCTTTGGGAAAGGATCAGGGATATGGCAGGAGGTCTTTCGAATATGGAATTTCTGGAAACCGTTCCTTACCGCGAAATCCAGAGTCACTTCGATGCGGCAAGGATTTTTGTGAACACGTCCTCCCACGAAGGGGTGCCCAATACGTTCATTCACTCGGGACTCGGAAGAACGGCCATCGCTTCGCTCGAGATCAATCCCGATACCATGTTTTCACAGTTCCAGGCGGGGGTTCATGCTCAGGGGGACTTCGAGGCGCTCATCGCGAAAATCAGGATGCTTTTATCCGATCCGGAAGCCCTCGCCACCGCCGGATCGGAAAGTGGCCGGTATGTCGCGGAGTGGCATGACAATGCCCGGAATACGGCCATTTTCCTGAAAGAGTTGGAGCAATGAAGCGGGTCCTTCATGTCATTGACAGTCTTGATCTGGGGGGCGCCCAGACGCTCCTGCTGGACCTCTGCAAGCATGCTGATCCGAGCCGATACGAGGTTGAGGTCGCCTGCATGCACGGGCCGGGCGTGTTTGCCTTGGAGTTTGAGAAAATAGGAATTCCGGTTCACGTGCTCTCACCTGCAACGTGGCCACCGAATTACATTCCGGGATTTCTCAAGCTGCTTGTCCGAAGAGATCCCGACATCATTCATTTTCATCTTTTTGGATCCAACTTTGTGGCCAAACCGCTGGCTGCACTACTTGGGAAACAGGCCCTGGTCGTTCATGACCACACCAATGCGGAAAGCCGTATCAACAGCCCGATGTTGCTGTTTGCCGATGCGCTGACCAACAGATTTTCCAGCAGAGTGATTGCCGTTTCGGAGAGTGTTCGTCGTCTCCTTATTGAGAGGGAGGGGCTTGCTGATGATCGGGTGCTCACGCTTCCCAATGGAATTGATACGGAAATGTTTTTTCCACCCACTGCTGAGCAAAAAGTGTCTGCCCGCAAGGTCTTTGGAATACCTGAAGGCCATTTCGTGGTCGGCTGCGTCGGGCGATTGGCGGAGGTCAAGAACCCACGGGCCTTTTTGAAGGTGGCCGCGAGATTCTTGGAACATAACCCGCGCGCGAATTTTGTGATCGCCGGCACGGGGCCCTTGGAAGCCGAGCTTCGCGAGTTGGTGGCTTCCTTGGGAATTGGTGATTCGATCCATTTCCTAGGGCATATATCTGACCGTGTTAATCTCTACCGGGCGATGGATGCTCTATTGATTACTTCCGACTCTGAAGGCACGCCGATGACTCTCTTGGAGGCCATGTCCTGCGGTGTGCCGGTCGTTTCGTCTGCCGTCGGAGGAATTCCGGAGGTTTGTGAGAACAACAGTGATGCCTTGCTTGTTCCTCCCGGCGATGTGGAGGGATTTAACAATTCTCTCAAGCGCTTGCATGGTGAGTGGGGGCTCTCGAGAAAATTAGCCGAAAACGCGAGATCCAAAGTGGTGCAACAATACGAAATCCGAGGTCTTGTCCGGCGGATTGAGGGGATTTACAAAGAAGTTCTTGTTGCCGATTGAACGGCGTTTTCAGATTGCCATGCAACCTGCTTCTGGCTGGCATGCCGAAAAGCAAACGGCTGATCCTCTGCTAACGATTATTTAGCTTGCAGGTTTATCGGGTGCGGAAAAGTTGACACTTGCCGATGTGGAGTGGCTGCGAAACTCAAGGCGGAGGGGTCGGTCGCTGATGGTGGATGGTGACGGTTTGCGCGAGGAGCTGTGCAGGAATCGTGGATTTTCAGCCGAGGATCGGATGGAGAATATCCGCCGCGCGGGGGACATTGCTGATGGCTACCCGCTCTGGTATCACGAGTATCTGCTCGCTGATATACCCGCTTTGAATCGAGAGGATTGGTATGAGTGGGCTTTGTCGGGCAAGGGATCTGAAATTCATCGAGGTCTTTGTCAGCACTCCCCTGAGCACCTGCGAGGGGCGAAATCCCAAGAGGCTCTAGAAAAAGGCCCGCGCAGGGTTGATCCCGAAATTCACGGGAATCTATTCCCCCATAGGAGGCACCCTTGAGTCCTGAACTGGAAATCCCCAGACATGAATTCATCATCGAAGAGGCAGTCGGGAGATTGCATTTCGCAGTAAAGAACTTACATTAAATATCTTTCGGACTTTTCAAACCCATCAAATCAAAGCATAGGATTCCTTCGTGAAACTGCCCCCCCAACTAGCTGGACTGACCCTGTTGGGTGCTTTGTTGCTAATCACGGGTTGCGGTTCCATCGAGTACAATTCCACCAACAGCCCCAGGATGGTTGTTGTGGTGGAACGCACGCCCTTCTTTCATAACGGGCCCGCCCAAGGAAACGGTCCCGACCTCTCGCTCATGAAGGGTGACGAGGTGGAGGTGTTGCGCAAGGAGTTGGGTTACAGCTTTGTGAGAATCTTTGACGGTCAGAACGGGTACGTGGCCAATGAGGCGCTCAAGCCAGTAGAAACCGCCGCGCCGCAGCCTCCCTCCAAGCCCAAGCCCGCTGAGGCGCCGACTTCCACCAACGCGCCGACCAAGCCCAGTTTCCGGTATTAATACCATCTCCACTCTTATTCTGGTGAAATCAGCTGGTTCTTTCGGCGATGGGCGTTGTTGTCATCCCTCGGGTTATCTT
>JBEAOJ010000009.1:0-12841 GCA_041164985.1 Verrucomicrobiota bacterium
CCCCCTCCACGAAGGAAAGCGCCCCCATCACTCCCTGCACGATGTCGTCGATATAGGTGTAGTCGCGGCGGGTGGTCCCGTCGCCAAACTGGCGGATGGAACGGCCGTTCTCGATGGCATCAGTGAAGCTGTGGATCGCCAGGTCGGGACGCTGCCCCGGGCCGTAAACCGTGAAGAAACGGAGCGCCACGATCCTCATCCCGTGGAGATTCACATAGTTTCCGCAGAGTTGCTCTCCGGCCAACTTGGTGGCGGCATAGGGGGAGAGAGTCTGCAGAAGCGGCAAGTCCTCGCGGAAGGGAACCGTCCTGGAAAGCCCATACACCGAGGAACTCGAGGCGAAGAGGACTTTCGAGCACCCGGAAAGACGGGCCGCCTCCAGCACATGGAAGGTCCCGGTGATGTTGGTGTCGATGTAGAGCTTCGGATCGAGGATCGAGGGGCGTACGCCGGCACGGGCCGCCAGATGGATCACCGCATCGGGCTTCACCCTCGCGAAGAGATCCTTCACCGGCTCCCACAGGCGAAGATCGATCTCCGCCACCTCCACCTTGGCACCCCGGGTGGTGAACGATGCAACATTCGCCCTCTTGATGGCCGGGTCGTAGAAATCATTGAACTCATCCAGCACCGTGACCTCGTGCCCGACATTCAGAAGGGCCTGGACCACATGGGAGCCGATGAAGCCCGCTCCCCCTGTGACGATGATTTTCATGGTTTCGATAATACTCTGAGCGAAGGGGTTAAAAAGTGGAAAAGTTAAGAATAGGGGTGGGTCGGCAAACCTTAACTTTTTTCACGCTTCAACTTTTCCTCGACCTCTTCCTGCCCCATGATGACCTAATGTCCCGACGCCACTCCGCACTCCCCGACCGATCGTGGGTAGAGATCGACCGTGCCGCGCTGAGGCATAATCTCAAAGCCGTCGAAAAGATCGCGGGGAATGCCGGCATCATGGCCGTCGTCAAAGCCAATGGCTACGGACACGGACTCAACGAGGTCGCCGCCGCCATCCGTCACGGCGTGGAGATCTTTGCCGTGGCCTCGCTGCGAGAGGCCCTGTTCCTTCGAAGAACCGATAGGAAAACGCCGATCCTTCTGCTCAGCGCCGCTCTCCCAGCCGAATATGGAGAGATTGCCCGGCATGGATTCATCCCGACCATCTCCTCGCTGAGGGAGGCACGGCTCTTTGCCAAGAAGGCCCCCCGGCTGGCCCCCATTCATTTCAAGGTCGATACGGGCATGGGAAGGCTCGGCGCCTTGATCGGTGAAGCGGAGGAGACGCTGCGGGCGATCTCGAGGCTCTCCCTGACGATCCAGAGCATCTCGACCCACCTCGCCTCGGCAGACAGCGACCGGGCCGCGACGCTGAAGCAACTGAAGGAATTTGAACGACTCCTCCCTCTCCTCCGTGCGCATGCACCCAAGGCAAAGGTTCATGTCCTGAATTCCGCCGCGACGATGCTCTACCCGGATCGATCCGGGGATCTTGTCAGGGCGGGTCTTGCCCTCTACGGCATCTCACCCATCCCGCGTTTCCAGAAACTGCTCAGGCCAGCCCTCGCCTGGAAGGCCTCCGTGACGTTTATCCATGATCTCCCCAAGGGACATCGCATCAGCTATGGCGGCACCTACACCGCTCCCCGCAACCTGACCGTGGCCGTGCTGCCAGCCGGTTACGCCGACGGCTATCCCAGGCAACTCTCCGGAAAAGGGGCCTCCGTTCTGATCCGTGGCAAGAGATGCCCCGTCCTCGGGCGCGTCACCATGGACCAGATCATGGTCGATGTCTCCGCGATCAAAGGGATCAAAGTCGGCGACGAGGCTGTCCTCGTGGGCAAGCAGGGTAGAGAGGAAATCACCGCCACCGAAGTCGCCCGGAAAGCCGACACCATCCCCTGGCATCTCTTCTGCGGGATCACCGCCCGCGTGGCTTATCAGTACAAGGGATGAGCGGCTGGAGGACGCAGGCAGCCTGGGGTAAGGCTGTTAGCCGTTTAGGCTGTAGGCTATTAGGTCAGAGTCGATAGACGAGGGTCGACAGTCGGCCGTCTGATACCATCTCCACTCTTATTCCGGTAGAATCAGCTTGTTCTTTTGACGATGGGCGTTGTTGTCATCCCTCGGGGTATCTTCAGATTGACGCCACTTGCCGCCCGGCAAGCAGTGGCGCCCTGTTGGGGCTAACTACGTTAGTCTACCGCGCTCCTTCCCAGGAGCTTGGTTGATGGCATCCGCCTACCGGCGGACGGTGCCACCTCTTCGAGGCTGCGGTATCAACCGCAGTCTTCCGCACCCGTCCCAACGGGCTTGGTTGCCCTCGGTCTTTTGACTCGCTCGCACCATGCTGGGCTTCCCGCCTTTGCGGGATCTATCCAGGCCTTTCCCAAGGCACTGTATTGCCTCGCCATCCCCGATGGCCTCGCCCTGAAGGGCTGTGCGTCGCACAGGCTTCATCGTTCCTCCCGGCACTCGATGTTGCTTAGCCCATCACCAAAATCCCTTCGCCAATTCCACTGGTCTAATCATGGAGATGGCATCAGTTTTCAACTTTCATCCTTTTCCCCTCATTTCCCTCAAGGTTTGGGTTGGATTTTCAAGGCATGGCCTCTGGCGAAAGCCGAGGAATGCATCCTCCCCTTCCCCTCCGGTTGGATGGTTCCAAGCAGGAGAGCCTCCCGACCGCAGGCGACAAGGACTCCGCGCCCATCGATGCGAAGGATTGATCCCGGAGCGCCATGTGATCGGCTGGCAATGATTGCCGAATGGATCTTGAGCGTGACAGCGCCGCCATCCGCCGAGGGCAATGTTGCAACCGCGCCGGGACGCGGCTGAAGCGAGCGAATTTTTCTCTCGATCTCCACTGCGGGCAGAGCCCAGTCGATCAGTGTCTCGGGACGGCCGATCTTGCCCGTCACGGTTGCCAGCGCATGATCCTGAACGACGCGCGGAGCTTTTCCTGCCGAGAGCAGATCCAGCGCATCGGCCAATGCAATCGGGGATAGCTCGGCAAGACGATCCGAGAGGGATCCCGACGTCTCGCGGCGCCTCAGCCTGATTAGCCTCTCAAGCACAATATCCCCGGTATCGAGCCCCTCCGCCATATGCATGATGGTGACTCCGCTCTCCATGTCACCGGAGGCGATCGCGGCCTGGATAGGAGAGGCTCCCCGATGCCTCGGCAGGAGCGATGCGTGGATGTTCAGGCATGCAAGGGAGGGAGCCTCGAGAAGTTCCCGGGGAAGGATTCGGCCGTAAGCCATGGTGACCATGACCTCGGGGGCAAGCTTGCGGATCCAGTCGATGACTTCCGGTTGACGCGGTGACTCCGGTTGGAGAAGCGGAACTTCGGGGGCAAGACGATTCGCCTCCTCCTTGATCGCGGGGGCTTTCAACTCCCGGTGACGGCCGGCAGGCCTGTCGGGTTGGGTCAGTACGCCGATGAGCTCGTGACTGGCGGCGAGGTAACGGAGTGAGGGAATCCCGATGTCACCGGTTCCTGCGAAAAGGACACGCATCTCGATTCTAGGGCCGGTAAGGATTCATCATCCCGGGCGAACGACGACGCCCCATCACTGCACGTGAGAGCATCAACTCCCCCGCCGAGACTTCGCGATGACCGAGGGAGGAGGAGCATCCGGAGCAGAGATAGTCGTAAATCTCCTTGTCCGGCAGAACCAGTAGCAGCGATTCCCTGACCGGCATGGCCTTGGTGCACTTATTGCAGTAGAGCGAGGTGGCCCGGAGATTCTCAAACTGACTCATGGTGGCAAGGGTGTAGCGCTGGTTGGGTTGGAGACAATGTTCGCCCGACGAGCGGCGGACCTCCTACTTGGCGGCCTTCATTTCATCGAGCAGACCAAGGATGATCCCGTGAAGCACCTCGAGGGGAGTCATGGTGGCGTCGATATCGTGCCGTTTCACGGATGCATAATGCTCCAGTATCGGCTTCGACTCCGAATCATAAGTGGCCAGACGGTGACGGATCACCTCCTCGTTGGCATCATCGAGACGGTTGTCCCGAAGGGCCCTTTTCTTGAGGCGCGCCACCAACTTGTCGCGGCCCGGGCAGGAAAGGTGAAAAACGCGGCGCACCTCGATCAAGTCCTCCATCAACGCCGCCTGGGCCACGTTGCGTGGAATGCCATCCAGTATGAGGTAATCCCGGTCGGGGCGGAATTTTCCCGACTCCACCGTTTTGCGGATCGACTCGTGCCAAAGCCGCACAGTGATCTCGTCGGGAACAAGCTTTCCCTTGCTCGAATATTCAAGGAACTCAGCCCCCAACTCGCTGGCCGGGTCGAGGGATCGGAAGACGTCTCCGCAGGCGCAGTGGTAAAATCCGGGCGTTTTTCCCAGAATCTTGCCTTGGGTTCCTTTGCCGCTTCCGGGAGCGCCGAAGAAGAGAATGGTGCGGTAACGAGTCATACCCTATCTTCATAGGGAAGGATTCATCCAAAATCAACGCCCGCGTGCCCCGCCCTCGTTGACAAGCGGTGCGTGGCATGGATGATATTCAGCCTTCCCCTCCCCACCTGATTTTTCCAGAAGATGCCGGCCAACGACGACTACGTGATCGAAATCCTCAAGGATGTCGGCTTGGTGACCCGGGAACAGGTCGAGGAATTGAGCGGCCGAACCGGCGGCCTCCACCTTGTGGATAACCTCGTCAAGGAAGGACTCGTCTCGGCTGAGGATATCACCCGCACGCTGGCATCCCAGAACGGGATGGATTACATCGACCTGGCCCAAGTCACTCCCAGCCCCGAACTTGTCGGCCTCCTGACCCCGGAGATTGCCCGCCGATACAAGACGATTCCGGTCTCGGAGCACGATGGCACCTTGGTGATGGCAGTGGCGGATCCGATGGATTTCGAGGCGTTCGACAGCATCGGATTCCTCCTGAAACGGCCCGTTGAGTTTGTCTGCGCCGTTCCCTCCCAGATCACCGAAAAGCTGGAGCGTCTCTACCCGCTGGGACTCGAGGAACTTGGACAATCCGTCGGCAACGTCGAGGTCGAGGAGGAGACGGCGGATGATAGCGCCCCGATCATCCGTCTGGTTTCGAATCTTCTTGCTGATGCGCAGAACAACCGTGCAAGCGATATTCACATCGAACCTCTGGAGAAACGCCTGCGCATCCGCTTCCGCATCGACGGAAACCTGCAGGAAGTCCAAAGCCCGCCGAAAAAACTCCAGGGAGCCATCATCAGCCGTCTCAAGATCATGACCGGTTCGATGAATATCGCCGAAAAGCGCGTTCCCCAGGACGGGAGAATCCAGGTGAAAGTTGGCGAAAAAACGATCGACCTCCGCGTCAACAGCGTGCCGACCGTTCACGGAGAGAGCATCGTCATGCGTATCCTCGACAAGTCGTCGCTGATGCTCGGTCTCCCCGAGCTCGGCTTCCTGAGCGACGACCAGGCCACCTTCGAGAAACTCGTCCAGATGCCGGACGGCATCATCCTTGTCACCGGACCGACGGGCTCGGGAAAAACCACGACTCTCTACGGTTGCCTCAACTACATGAACAAACCCGACCGAAAGATCATCACGGTCGAGGAACCGGTGGAATACCAGATGAGCGGCATCAACCAGGTCCAGGTCAACTCGGAAGTTGGAATGACCTTCGCCGCCGCGCTCCGGGCCATGCTTCGACAGGCTCCGAACATCGTCATGCTCGGTGAAATCCGTGACAAGGAGACAGCCGAGATCGCGATCAACGCCTCGTTGACCGGTCATCTCGTGCTGTCAACGCTTCACACCAACGACGCCCCTGCGGCGGTCGCCCGTCTTGTCGACATCGGTGTCCCGCCTTTCCTGGTCTCAAGCGCCGTGCGCGGAATCATGGCCCAACGCCTTGTCAGGAAACTTTGCTCGAACTGCAAACAGCCGGGTGAAATCACCGAATATGAAATGAGATCCCTGAATCTTGATGCGGCCCAACTCGCCAAGGCAACCGTCATGAAACCCGTGGGTTGCGAAAAGTGCCGGGGCAAGGGATACCGCGGGCGCATGGGTATCTTCGAGATCTTTGTCGCGGACGACGAACTGCGCCAGATGATCAACCGGAACGCCACCACGTTGCAACTGCGCCACCGGACCAGGGAGTTGGGGATGAGGACACTCCGCGAGGACGGTATCCGCAAGGTACTTGCCGGCCTCACCACTCCCGAGGAGGTCATCTCCAGCACCATGGGAGACGACCATTAGGGAACCGACGATTAAATCCCATGAATCCGCATCAGGTCATCGACATCATCAGGCGATCGGGAACCGTCGATGATGTCACGTGCGAGGAACTCCTGAACGAGACCCTCAACTCGGGACGCCCCATCGACGATATCCTTGCGGAGCAGGGCGTCGTCACCAGCGACCAATTGGCCCAGATCCTGGCCGCGGAACTGGGTGTCGACGCCGTCGACCTCTCCACCTTCGAGCCCATGCCGGCCCTGATCCATCTCGTCCCCTCTGGAATGGCAAGGCTCCACGGAGTGATCCCGGTAACGGCTTCCGGCAACGTCCTGACCGTCGCCCTTGCCAACCCTCTGGATAATCAGGCGCTGGAGGATCTCCGCTTCACCCTCAACCGGGAGATTGCCCAGATCGTGGCCCCGCGCCATCAGGTGGAGCAACTCATCACCACCCATTACGGAAGCGAGGAAACCTCCATGGAGGATGTCCTCAAGCAACTTGGGGAAAGCGAACTCACCACGATCGATGCCGACGTGGAGGAGTTCAATGCGGCGGCCGCGGCCGCCGAGGCAAACGCCGCACCGATCATCCGCTATGTGGACCTGATCCTGGACCGCGCCGTCCAGGCGCAGGCCAGCGATATCCACTTCGAGCCGTTCGAGAAGGAATTCAAGATCCGCTACCGCGTCGACGGCGCCCTCTACGAGATGGAGCCGCCGCCACGGCACCTCGCGCTTCCCGTGACCTCCCGCCTGAAAGTCATGGCAAACCTCAATATCGCCGAACGTCGCGTCCCTCAGGATGGCCGTATCCAGCGCAAGATGGGTGAAAAAGTGATCGACCTTCGCGTCTCCTGTCTTCCCACTCAGTTCGGGGAGAGCGTCGTGCTCCGCGTGCTAGACCGAAGCGCCGTGAAACTGGATCTGGAAACCCTTCAGATGCCGCCCGATATTTACGAGTACATCCAGGAGGTGATCGAGAAACCCAACGGCATCTTCATCGTCTGCGGCCCGACGGGCTCGGGAAAAACAACGACCCTTTACGCCTGCCTCAACAAGATCAACACCATCGACTCCAAACTCCTCACGGCCGAGGATCCCGTCGAATACGAGATCGACGGCATCATGCAGGTCCCGGTGAACGAGGCTGCCGGACTTACTTTTGCAAGCGTTCTTCGTGCATTCCTCCGACAGGATCCCGACAGGATCATGATCGGTGAAACCCGTGATCTGGAGACCGCACAGATTGCCATCCAGGCTTCCCTGACGGGTCACCTTGTCCTGACGACCCTGCACGCGAACGACTCCACGGGAGTCGTCTCCAGACTCGTCGACATGGGAGTCGAGCCTTTCATGCTCTCGGCTTCCCTCGAAGGAGTGCTCGCCCAGCGTCTGGTACGCAGGATCTGCAAGAAATGCCGCACCCCCTACGAACCAGACGAAGCGCTGCTCTCAAGACTTGGACTCACCCCCTATGACATCGGGGACAAGACATTCTACTTCGGCAAGGGTTGCTCCGAATGCAACAACACCGGATACAAGGGAAGAAAGGGACTCTACGAACTGCTCAAGGTGTCGGATCCGCTCAGGGCACTCATCAACGAACGGGCCCCCGGAGTGGTGATACGCCAAAAGGCCATGGAACTCGGGATGAACACGCTTCGTGAGGACGGATTGCGGTGCATTTTTGACGGCGTGACCACCATCGAGGAAGTCCTCAAGTATACCTGAAGAGGAATCCGACGCCTCCACCAAGCCATGGCAGGGAGAGCGAACAAGCGAAAGGTGAAAGCTTGGAATGCGAAAGCTTTATCCCTCCGGTAAATAACCCTGAATACCATAATGGAATCTCGCGCAGAGACGCAGGGACGCAGAGAAGAGGAAGTTACGAAAAAAATCGAGACATCTTCAGGGTGATGGGTGATCTCCCTCCAACTCTCCGTGGCTCAGCGGTTCCTCTCCATGTCATCCACTCAAAATGGTAAAGAGCCAATTTTTCCACTTTCCTTTGGGTTGCATTAACGGCCTTTCGGCCTTAATGCTCCCGATGTGACGGTGGACGACCGCTGGAGGAAACTCTGGAGGAAAGTCCGGACACCACACGGCGGCATACCGCGTAGAATACGCGGGAGATAGGGGCGAAAGCCCCGGTCGACGGAAAGTGTCACAGAAAACAAACCGCCTGCGGTCGGCATTCCGAAAGGAAGTTGATCGCGGGTAAGGGTGAAAAGGCGGGGTAAGAGCCCACCGCCCCGAGGGTAACCGAGGGGGCACGAAAAACCCTATGCGGTGCAAGACAGAACAGGGGAAGAGGCCGCCGGCTTCGTAGTCCGACTTCGGTCGGGCGGAACCCCGGGTAACGTCGCACCCGTCGCAAGACGGGCTGGGGTCGCAAGACCCTTGAGAGAAATGGCCGTCCAAGCCGGGGTAACCCGGCCTGACAGAATCCGGCTTACAGCCGTCACACCTGGCGGGGGTGGTTCCAGCAAAGGAATCACCCCCGTTCCTTTTATGCTTTTGGGATGGGAGTTGCTCCCTCGTTGAGAAAGGAGGTACGAAAAATAAGTAAATTGCTCTGGGAAGACCCTCCCAACACCTAAAAAATACTGCACGGAATTGTGCAATGCGACTGGCATCGCTTCCGTGCAGTATTCAATGAATACATCCATGCCCCCCGGCATGCATGTATTCAAATGCATTAGTACTCCTGATCGTTCGTTTTTTTGAACATCTCCCTTTCCCTAAGAAATGAAACGAAGATAAAGCTACAGATAAGCAGCGTGGTTGTAAGGCAGGCCCCTCCAATCAGAGCTAAAATATTTTTGATGAGTTCGTACATGCTTTCTACCCGTTAGCAAGATCCATACTATTCCCCTCCCATCCATCCGAATATGCAGGATTCGCAAAATCAACAGCTCCCATGAAGTGATGGAGTGCCGGTGGAGAAGGCCGGCGTGATTGAAGGATTGTGCAAAATCCGCAAAAAAAACCTCCAGGGAAGGGTGTTAATTTTCACTTCCCGTGAAATGTTGTCTGATTGCCTGCTCAAACCATTCGATGAAAGATTCGTCACACACTGGGGGTTCCTCATCCCGTTGTCCTGGAGATCAGGTCATGAGCGGCTGTATCACAAGAGAAGCATTCGAGGATCTGGCCGGCTGCGTAAAGGAGATATTCAACGTTCATACCGTACAGTTGGGGAGTGGACATTTTCGCGGCCGGTTGGATTTCATCGCAGGAAAAGGGATGCTCCTTTACCGTGAAAATTATCCAATCCGCACCCATCTGCAGGGCGAGTTACTAGGCAATCGCTTCGGACTTTCAATTCCATTGAGATCGGAGTACGGGAGATTCCTCGGGGAACCCGTCGACGATACCCGGACAGCATCAAGTGTTTCCGGGGAAAGCTTTGACTACATGATGGAAGCGGGGTTCGAGCAAATGATCCTTCTAATAGATCATGGAAAACTGCTGAAACTCGCGGAACAAGCAGCCCTTTCCTCAGCAGCTTTGGAGGCCCTTCTCAAGGGAAGGAAGGGAAAGGTCTTGAACACAAATGCGCACGCCGTCGCTAGGACGCGGAAAACATTTTCCAGGATGCTACACTCCGTCCGCCAGGGGACCATGAACATGAGCGCGGATGACTTTGAAAAAGTGATCTTTGAAACCCTTCTTCCCGTGATAGACGGCGGGCATTATCATCTGGATAGGAATTCCGCCATCGTGACCGTGCGGCGCTCCATGGACTGCGCATGTGCCATCAACGGCCCGATCCGCATTTCCGATCTATGCATGGCGCTCAATATCAGTCCCAGAACTCTGGAACTGGCCTTCAGAATGGTCATGGGGATGACTCCCCACGTTTTTTTTAGGAAACGCAGGTTGAATATGGCATACATGGAGTTGATGAGAGCGGATCCGAGGGAATCCCGGGTAACGGATATCGCGTTGTCGCTTGGTTTTTCCGAACTAGGCAGGTTTTCCGTCCAGTATAGGGAACTCTTTGGCGAGAGTCCTTCGGAAACCCTGCGCCGATCCCGAAGTTGCGCTGTAACTGTGCCGGCATGGTAGTCCTGCAGGAAAAGCACACCTATACCCATAATTGGTCATTTGGAAGTGACTGAAGTGTCTTTATTCCATAAGTACAATTTCCGAAGCTCATGTCCCGGATGCGTTTTCAGGCAACGGATAGATCCCACACGACCACGGTGGATCCGGGAACAACCTTTTTTTACGTAGTCGCTGTTGCGATAGACGTAGAGAGAGCGGTCCACCGTGCTGAAGACGATGGTGACGGTGTCGGTCGTGCTGAGTTCGGAATGCCAAGTGTGGTCTCCCGGAGCAAGCGCTCGTCCGGTGGGAGCGGTGGTTTTCAGGACAGGCAGCACAAGCCCCGTTCCTTTTGCGGGGACTCCCTACAACTGGAAGAACTCGATGGTTTCGCCGCTCGGTGTGCTGACAAAGGAGAGCCTGACGTCCAGGGGATTGACCGGATCGGGAAGGTTGAAATCCCGCGGGGGACGAAGCTCGACCGCGCCAGCGGCAAGCGCCCGGGCGTGAGCCGCGTCGCAATCGGTGGTGCGGATGCAGAAGTGGGCGATGCGTCCCTCGGAGGGGGTTTCCGCCTTTCCACCTGAGAAGATCTCCAGGCAGCTCCCGTCCCCGATATCGAGCATGATCATGCGTTCTCCCTTGAGCGTGCAACTGAGCCTCTCCTGAAAGCCAAGCCCTTCCTTGTAGAAGGCCACGGCCTTGTCGAAATCCACGACCTTGATGGAAATGTGATGGAATGCCGCACCTGGAAGGACGCGCTGATTAAATCGCATAGAGGCCGTTGCGGAAAGAATGGGCCGCGGGCAAGGCGGCTTGGCGCGAGCATCCCCGCAGTGGGCTGTAAGCGCCAAGCCTACACAGCCCCCGGCCTGTTATCTCCGCAACCCGAAGGGCTGAAGTCATTTGTCGATTTTTGTAGCGTTGCTCGCTCGGGCGAGACCACTGCGGGTATCGCCCAGCACTCGCGCCTTCAAAAATCAGCAAATGGTCTTCAGCGGCCTTCATGGGATTTCATCAGCGCTTCCCTAAAATCACCCGGTTGCCGGCCGCTTTGCCTTCGCGGGGGGTGTGATGGTTTTGGTTCATGCCGATTGTCCTGGAAAGCGATGACGACGCGCGGGAGACATCACCGCTTCACGCGGAGTACATGGGCGACGCGACGCGAGGGATCGAAGGAGACGAAATTCCGCGCTCCCCTCCACGAGAAGACTTCCCCGGTGAGCAGATCCTCGACCTGATAGGGGGAGTCGGGTGAAAGTCCGAGATCGCCTGTCGGGACGTCGATCCACCCCCCCTGCCCGTTGCGGAAGTCGGTGGTGACGATGACGAGAATCTGGTTGGAGCCATCCTGCGACCACTTGCGGCAGCAGAGGAGGGCGGGGTTCTCCGCGCGGAAGAAAGCAAGGTTGTTGGTCTGCTGGAGCGCGGCATTCTCCCGGCGGATGGCATTGAGCCGGGTGATGAGCGGCTTGATGTTGCCCGGAGCGTTCCAGTCGCGCTGCTTGTACTGGTACTTCTCGGAGTCGAGGTACTCCTCGCGGCCGGGCAAGGCGGCGTTCTCACAGAGCTCGAAGCCGCTGTAGATGCCGTAGACTCCGCTCAGGGTCGTGGCGAGCACCGCCCGGATCATGAAGGCGGGGCGTCCTCCCTCCTGGAGGTAGACGGGCAGGATGTCGGGGGTGTTGGGAAAAAGATTCGGCCGGAAATACTCCCTCATCGGGGTCCTGGTCAGCTCGGTGAAGTATTCCTCGATCTCGGAGGGTGAGTTGCGCCAGGTGAAGTAGGTATAGCTCTGCGTGAAGCCGACCTTGGCAAGGACGCGCATCATCTTGGGCCGGGTGAAGGCCTCGCTCAGGAAGATGACATCGGGGAACTTCGCCTGCACTTCGGCGATCGCCCACTCCCAGAAGGCGACCGGCTTGGTGTGGGGGTTGTCGACGCGGAAAATGCGCACACCCTTCCCCGCCCAGAAGAGCAGGACGTCGCGAAGCTCCTCCCAGAGGGCCTTCCAGCCGGCATTGTGATAATCGAGCGGGTAGACGTCCTCGTATTTCTTCGGGGGGTTCTCCGCATACTTGATGGTGCCGTCGGGACGGTGGAAGAACCACTCGGGATGATCCTTCACATAGGGGTGATCGGGGGAGCAGTTCAGCGCGAAGTCGAGGGCGACCTCCATGCCGCGCGCCCTGATTTCGCCGAGCAGCCACTCGAAGTCGGCCATGGTGCCGAGCTCCGGCTCGACCTCGCAATGCCCTCCGGCGGGACCGCCGATGGCGTAGGGGACACCCGGTTCGCCGGGCTTGCAGGTGAGGGAATTGTTCGCCCCCTTGCGGGCGGTGATGCCGATCGGGTGGATCGGCGGGAAGTAGATGACGTCGAAGCCCATCGCCTTGGCGTCCTCCACCCGACCGAGGCAATCGCGGAAGGTGGAGCCGCTGCCGGCCTTCCCCTCGGCGGAGCGGGGGAAGAACTCATACCAGGCGGCGAAGGCCGCTCCCTTCCTGTCGACGCGCACTTTCTGGGAAGGGGCGTAGGTGGTCGAGAGCGAGCGGTCGGGCCACTGCACCATGAGAGTGATCAACTCCGCATCGGAG
>JBEAOJ010000010.1:0-2742 GCA_041164985.1 Verrucomicrobiota bacterium
TGCGGGCGAAATGATTCACGGGGATCTCCGCGATGCGGGCGCCATGCCACTTCGCGTAGATCGGAAGGAAGCGGTGCATCTCGCCGTAGAGACGCACATCCTTCACCACCTCCGCGCGGTAGGCCTTCAGTGAGCAGCCGAAGTCATGGAGCCGGACACCCGAAATCCTGGAGATCAGCTTGTTGGCCATCATGCTCGGGAGATTCCGCTGCAGGGCGTTGTCCTGACGGTCGCGGCGCCATCCCGAGCAGACGTCATATCCCTCCTCCAGCTTCGCAAGCATCTTGGGAATGTCCTCGGGATCATTCTGGTAGTCTCCGTCCATCGGGATGATCACCTCGCCCGAGGCATGGTCGAAGCCGGCCATCATGGCTGCCGTCTGGCCGAAATTCCTGCGGAAATGAACCACCTTCGCCTCGGGGTTCCGGGCGGCGAGACCGTCGAGCATGGCGGCGCTCCCGTCCGTGCTGCCGTCGTTCACGAAGATCACCTCATAGGGCCGGCCGAGACGATCCATGACCTCCTTGATCTTGGCAAAGAGAGCCTCGATCGCGCCGTGCTCGTTATAGATCGGGATGGTGATGGAAATCATGTCGGAATGCAGTCTTACAGGAAACCGGAACCCCCCGCTCAGGTCAAGGAGGGGGTCGGCATCGGATCCCGGTGATGGTGAAGAGCACCCCACGGCCCCATCGCCGATTCCCCATACCCTCCGCCGCTCATCTCGTGCTAGGTTGAGTTCCGTGTCCGGAACAGCCGCCAACCCCAATGCCCCCGCATTGCAGAAAAAGCTGCGCGATGTGCCGCATCGTCCCGGTGTCTATGTGATCAGGGACCGGTTCTCCAAGATCATCTATGTCGGCAAGGCGATCGATCTGAGGCGACGCCTCTCCAACTACTTCACCCCTTCCGGTCGGACCAAGGCCGACATCAAGACCCGCGCGCTGATTGACAGCGCCGCCGACTACGAGTGGCACGAGGTCAGGAGCGACGCCGAGGCGGTGCTCTTCGAGGGGAAGCTCATCAAGGAGTGGAGACCCAAGTACAACGTCAGCTTCCGCGACGACAAACGCTTCCTCCTCGTCCGCGTGCAGTTGAAGGATGCCATCCCCCGCTTCGAGTTGACCCGCCTGAGGCGCGAGGACGGGGCACGCTATTTCGGACCATTCGCAAACGCCAACGCCCTCCGCTCCTCCCTCCAGGCCATCCGCAAGCAGTTCGGCCTGCGCTCCTGCCGTCCCCCGGAACCGACCGAGCGGGACTTCAAGCATTGCCTCGACCACATCATCAAGAACTGCTCCGCCCCGTGCGTCGCCCGGATCTCGCGCGAGGAATACCGGCAGCGCGTCGAGCAGGCCTGCGAAGTTCTCGAGGGGAAATCCCGCGAGATGACCGCCGCCATCGAGGAGGAGATGGCCAAAGCGGCGGAGAAACTCGATTTCGAGAAGGCGGCCTCCCTCCGGAACCTCCTCAAGGATCTTCAGGAAACCAGCAAGCCGGTCCGACGCTTCACCCGCAAGTCGCTTCCGAACAGCATCGATCCCGAGGGCGATGTCGCGGAATTGCAATCGGCCCTGGGGCTGCCCAAGGCGCCGCGCACCATGGAGTGCTTCGACATCTCGAACATCTCCGACAACCACATCGTCGCCTCCATGGTCCGTTTCCGAAACGGAGTGCCCGAGCGGGATAGCTACCGCCGTTACCGGATCACCTCCACCAAGGGACAGGATGATTTTGCCAGCATGGCCGAGGTGATCAGGCGCCGCTACAGGCGACTGCTGACTGAGGCCGCGAAGTCTCATCCGGATTCCGATGATTCGCAGGAGGATCCCGCCGAGGCCATCGAACGGCACTCCCGGGCGCTGCGCACGGAGAGTCCCCTTCCGGATCTTGTCATCGTCGACGGCGGCAAGGGGCAACTTGGGATGGCCTGCAGGGAACTTCAGGCCTTGGGACTGCATGACCAGCCGGTCATCGGCCTCGCGAAGGAATTCGAGGAGATCTACCGCCCGGGTGAATCACTCCCCGTGCGACTCGACAAGGACTCCGGCGCCCTGCGCCTACTCCAACGGATCCGCGACGAGGCCCATCGCGTCGCCAACGGCTACAACGAACTCCTCCTGCGCCGACGCATTTCCGAAAGCCTTCTCGACGACATCCCGGGAATCAGCGAAGCCCGCAAAAAGGCACTGCTCACGCGATTCGGAAGCATCACCCGGTTGCGGAAGGCAACCGTCGAAACCCTGGCGGAAACACCGGGCATCAGCCGCGCAACGGCAGTAACGATTCTGGAACATCTCAAGAAAGGACGTTCTTAGGGTTTGATGGAGCCGCTTATCGGATGTCCCCGCTTCCGCGGGGAGCTACAGCATGGCTTTCGCCATTACGACCATGATCAATACGTGTCCCTGGGCAGGGCCCGGATAGATCCCGCGCCTGCGGGACCCGAAGGGCGAGACGAGCGGGCGCGAGCGAGTCTAACCAAGGTTCGACTCCGTGGCTCATCAATGCCTTTCGGGCATGATGGAGCCGCTTATCGGATTATCCCTCCTTGCAGGAGGGCTCTGGATGATGGCTTCGCAGTACAATTATGCCGCTGATCGCGGCATGCCAGTCGAACTGAAGTTCTCATCCGGCGTTCCATCAAACTTTGTTTGATGGAGCCGCTTATCGGATTCGAACCGATGACCCTCTCATTACGAATGAGATGCTCTACCGACTGAGCTAAAGCGGCGAAATCAG
>JBEAOJ010000011.1:0-4204 GCA_041164985.1 Verrucomicrobiota bacterium
TCGAGAATGGGTGTCCAGCGTTTGGCGAAATCTTGAAATCCTTTGTCCCAGTATTCCTGCGAGGTCGGCGGGAAAGCGTAAATGGAATGCCACACCGAGGAACCGGTGAATCCATTCACAACAACGCGGTGGGGGCTTTTATGATAGCCGGGTTTGTCATTGAAAAAAGCCCGTGCGGCCTTTGCCGTGAGGATCATCTTTTCCGCAGCCCGCTGGCGAACACCCTCTGGCTCGCCATCGCCCCACACATCCGGCGGCAGAATCGACTTGTGCCGTTCATCGATGAGATCGCAAACGGCTTGTCCAACGAGATGGTTCGAGACGGCGAAACAAGTGAGCTGGTTCTCTGTGAGAATTTCCCAAAGGCGCTTGCGATATTGCGCAGAAGAGGCAGCCGCATCGACATCGAAGTGGTCGCCCCAGCAGGCGAGTTCGAGCCCCTCATAGCCGATCTGGCGCGCCATCGGGGCGAGTTTTTCAATCGGCAGATCGGCCCACTGGCCGGTGAAGAGTGTGAGGGAACGTGGCATAGGGTTGTTTTAGATTAGCTAATAAAGAACCTTCAATGCTTCAGTCGCACAAGCCTTTGAGATAATCGAAGCTGCGCGCGATGCATTCGAAGGGATCGCTGGGGCAGGTGTCCTGCTCGACGATGAACCATTTGCAGCCTGCGGTCTCGGCGGCGGTAAGGATTTCAGGGATGTTCAGATTCCCATGGCCGACCTCTGCGAAAAGGCGCTCGCCTTGTGCCGTTACGGAAAAGTCTTTCACATGCACCAGCGGCAGGCGACCGGCGAGGCGGCGGCATGTTTCGGTGGGATCAGCACCTCCGGCCTGCACCCAATGGATGTCGAGTTCGGCCTGAAGATGATCCGGCGAGGTGCGGGCGAAAATCTCATCCAGCACGGTTCGGCCACCACATTGGAAAAACTCATGGGCATGGTTGTGATAACACAGCGTCATTCCAGCACGGCGAAGCACGGCACCAGCGGAATCAAGTCCGGCAATGAGATCTTCAACCTGCTTGGTGTTCGAGAAATCGATGCCATCAGGCCAGGGATAGGCTGCATGAGTGATACTGAACTCCCCCAAGCGATCCACCACCTGCTGCGGATTCTCCAGAATCATCCGGGGTGACTCGTGGCTGGAACAGATTTGCAAGTCGGCGTCGTGAACGATTTTTGCAGCTTCGGCCGAGGGCAGGCCTGCGGTTCCCGCAAGCTCAACGGCATGGAAGCCGATCTCGCGCACCCGTCGCAGCGTGGCTGCAAAATCGGCGGGAGTCGCGGTGAAATCTCTCAGCGTGTAGAGCTGAATGGCGATTTGTTCGGTTTTCATGTCGGGTGGATCAGCGGTATTTGGCAGCCAGTGCGCGGCCCTGTTTGGCGCTCTGCGCCGCGAGGTCGAGGATATGGATGGGGCGACGCGACCACTCTGGGGTGATCACGAGCTTCGCGCCCTTGGTGAGGTGGTCGGCGATATTTCCGTAAAACTTTTCCCAAGCGTTTGGATAATGAGCGCCATGTTCGAGGGAATAATTCTGCCCATCACGCTTGTGGATCGTATATCCGCTCCAATCCAAGACATAACTTCCCTCCGTGCCTTTGATTTCAAGAAAGCCGGGCCTGACGTTTGAGTCGATCGAGGTGATATTGAGGGTCAACCACGATCCATTGCGGAACCGCACGATCGCTTCGGCTTCATCCTCATTGGTGTCTTTCTTCCATTTGGTCTTGGGAGCCCAATACCCAGTCTTGGAAAAGCCGGAAACCTCCGTGATGTCGGAGTCTATTAATTGGAGGCCGTATTCCAGAAGATGAACGCCCCAATCGTAGAGGATGCCGCCGGAGATAGTCCGGCTTGTACGCCACCAATCACCGGGGAGGGCACGGGATCCCATCCGGGCCTCCACTCGGTAAATGTCCCCGATGACCTTCTTTTCCTTGATCTGCTCCACAGCGCGCAGGATCCATCCATCCCAGTGACGGTTGTGGTAGGTCGAGAGCACCACGCCTGATTTCTTGGCGGCGGCGATCATGGCGTCACACTCGGCTGTGGTGATGGCCAAGGGCTTCTCGCAAACAACATGCCGCCCGGCTTTGAGGCATTGGAGAGCAAGCTTCGCGTGGGTGTTGTGCGGCGTGATGATCGTGATCAGGTTCACATCCGACTTGCGGAGCATTTCGGCGACCGTGGAGTAAGTCTGAATGCCAGGGAAATCAGTCTCGGCGACTTTCAACCGCTCCGTATCGACCTCGCACACGGCAAGCGGCGTCATTCCGGCCTGTTCCATTTCCTTGAGGTGACCGCGCCCCATATTGAAGGCACCGCCGTAGCCGATGACTCCGACGCGGATCTCTGATGGTTTTTTGTATTTTTTCATGGTTTTGTGTCTGTTGGAAATCAAAGTGCGTTACCCGCCCAGAGGATGCCGTTCAGGGACATTTGGAAAACCTGCGGATAGGTATCGAACTCGGCGGGATCATGTCCCAGCGCCGAATAAAAAACGCGACCCTTGCCCCAGTGTTTTGTCCACACGACAGGCATCGTGCAGGTGCGTCCCTCGAAGGTATAGTCCGCCTCGGCCAGCACCCGGACGCCGGGATCCATGAGCATGTAGTATTGCTCGGACTTGTAGGAAAATTCCGACGACAGCCCCTGCATGATCGGATCCCCGACCTGATTCACCCGGACCGTGTAATCGCCCACATGGGGATGGCCGACAAAATGCCCGCCAACCATCCATTCATAATCAAGATCGCCACGGAAGGCATCGCCCATGCCACCATGGATCCCTCCAAGCCCGACTCCTGCACGCACAGCGTCTCGCAGGCCGGCGCTTTCCTCAGGGGAAAGCTTCCCGCAAGTCCAGCAGGGTGAGATGACATCAAAGGTCTGAAGCCAGTCCGTGTCAGCAAGGCGTTCTAGATTGGTGATTGTCTCTGTTTGCCAAACGCGCGATAGAAGAGCTGATTGGAATATATAGACGATTTGTTCAGGCTTGTGGCCATCCCAACCGCCTTCAAGGAATAGGAGTTTTGGGGAATTCATAATTGTTTGAAGCGTTTTTATTGGCTTTGATCACAAATTGCCATGGACAACCTTTTCAAAAACCTGTCTTTTCCGGTCAGTTTCTGGCACGAGGAAGGAGGACCATTGCGTTCGATGACGCCACTGAGTTCACTGGGCTTCATCCCCCGCAAGACCGGATGGGTGCGCAGCCAATTCGACACAGTATACTTCTCTCTGATTCTGAACGGCAGCGGTGAGTTTCACAGGAAGGGCCGCATATGGAAGGTCGAAGCCCCCTGTGTGATCACGCAATGGCCGGGGGAATATCTGGAATACGGCCCTTCGGAACCGCATGAATTCTGGACCGAGCTATACCTCGTCTATTCCAGCGGGCTCATACCGAGATTTGTGGAATGCGGATTTATCGAGGAATCGAGGCCGGTATGGCCGATCTCCAATCCCTCCGCGCTCAGGCCGCTTCTTGAAGAGCTGGCGAGGTGTCTTGCCACCAAGGAAAAATCCGCACGCATCGACCGCATCGCCGAGTGGATCATTCTGGAAACCTTTCTTCCTCCGCATGTATCCGATTCTTCCCTCATATCGAAGGCGTTGGAGACCATCCAAACCAACTGGCAATCGCCGCCGGATCTGGAGACCCTCGCCGGCAAATGCAACATGTCGGTTTCCACCTTTCAGCGCCGTTGGAACGAGTCCATGGGAATCACCCCGGCGCGTTACGCTCTAGGGTTGAAACTTCAGGAGGCGTGCCGGCTTTTGATCGAAACCAGCGACTCCATTTCAGAAGTCGCCAACGCCTGCGGCTTCGAGGACGAGTTCTACTTCTCCCGCTGTTTCCGCCGACAATTCGGAAGCCCCCCGCGCACCTATCGTAAGGAACATCTCATCCGTAGCGGGAGGGCGAGTTAAACCCTCACCGCTTTTCCAAGCCGGTCTGATTCGAAGCAGGCATCGAGCGCCTTTTGTATCTCGGCGCCGCGGGCGAAGTCGGGTTCTCCTTGTTTGCCGGTTCGGACAGCCGTGATGAAGCGTTCGTAGATGCTCGGTGTTTGTGAAGCCTTGATCGTTTTCCAATTTGCCTTGTGGATGTCCTTGCCGAGGCAGATTTCCAGTTCGGTGTAGGACTTGTCCAAATCGAGCCGAAGCGCGCCTTTTGTGCCGTGGACACGAAGAT
>JBEAOJ010000012.1:0-6836 GCA_041164985.1 Verrucomicrobiota bacterium
GAACTTTCCGGTGATTTTGTGAAATATTACGGGTCGGATCTTGCGCTCTTTCCCGACGGATTGTCCTTCGCGGCCGCGGAGCAAAAACGCCTGCGCCAATATTCGGAGAGGAAGGCCGGCTCGCATCTTCACAAACTCCCCTCGGGATACGATCCGGAGAAAGGGCCCCGAATGCAGGGGTTTGACTCGGAGTTTCTCGACAGAAGGGACGGAATCGCTGTTTTCGATCATCGCGGCGAGGGCGTCGAGATGTTCATGGGATATGAAAGATTGATCCAGGCACTGAAAAACAAGGGCCCCCTGAGCAGTGATGAGAGGGTTGTGCTTCGCTCCTTCGTTGAGGAGAAGGAGATCAGTCCTGCCTTCGTGAATCGGATCTTTTCCGAGTCGGGAAGCCGGGGGCTCATCAATTGTTATCGCCTGAAAAGCGGAGATCAGGACATCGCTTATCTCCTTCGGCGATTCAAAGGAATCTATTACCGCAAGCGCTATCCGTGCATTTCGCTTTTTCAGGAATAGTCACTGATCGGCGAGGGATGCCGTGGCGTTCCATGGGAACCGGAAAAACAGGGGGAGGAAACGAACACTACTTGCCGGGTTTGGCCGCAACATTCGCGTGGAGGATGTTCAGGAATTCCGAGGCGGCGCGGCCGGGAGGGCGCTGTTTCGGCCAGGACGCCACGATGGTTCGCCCGGGTTTCTTTCCCGAAAGTGAACGGTAAACCGGCGTCTCCGCATTGCCGCGGCGGGCGGCCATTGCCGGGACGAGCGAGACCCCCATGCCGGCATGAACGAGCGACTGAAGGGTCTCGAGTTGGGCGCTCCGGAAGCTGATCCCGGGACGCAGATCCCTGCGTGCGCAGAAACCGAGGACCTGATCCCCGAGGCAGTGCCCCTCCTGCATGACGATCAGTCGCTCGTTTTCCAGATGGCGCGGCTGCAGGCTCCGCTTCCGCGCAAGGGGGTGGCCCGGCGGCAGGGCGATCAGCAGTTCCTCGGTGAGCAGGTGACGGCTCGTCAGGCGCTTCTGCTCGAAGGGGGGGCTGAGAATGGCGAGGTCGACTTCATATCCGTGGAGAAGCTTCAGCAGGCGCGCCGTGGTCTCCTCATGGACCGCGATCTCGACGCCGGGGAAGCGCTTCATGAAGGCCGCGGTCGCCTTCGGCAGCAGGTAGGGTGCGATGGTGGGGATCACCCCGATGGTGACGGTGCCGGAGATAAGCTGCTTGGCATCCTCGGCATCCCGCTTGGCAGCGTCCACTTCCTCGAGGATGCGGACTGCCCTGCGCAGGAAGACCTCCCCGTGGGCCGTGAGTCTTGCCTCGCGCTTCGTGCGGTCGAAGAGGCGCTCCCCGAGCTCCTCCTCCAGTTTCAGGATCTGCTGACTCAGCGACGGCTGGGCGACATGGCACTGCTCCGCCGCGCGGGAGAAGTTTCCCGAGCGGGCCACCGCGACGGCATAGCGGAGCTGGTGCATTTCCATAGGTTTCTCCTATGATAACCAGAGGAAAACAGTCTTTCAAGAATGACCGTCGTTCCTGTTAGATATATGACGCGGGTGATTCTCTGCACCCCACACCCTTCAAACACCACAGGAGACAACACCCATGACGACCGAATCCATGTGCCCCTTCTCCGGCGGCACCCCGAAGCAAGCCGTGGCCGGAGCCCGGACAAACGCAGCCTGGTGGCCCAACCAGCTCAACCTGCAGCTTCTGAACCAGCACTCCCCTCTCTTCAACCCGATGGAGAAGGGCTTTAATTATGCCGAGGAGTTCAAGAAGCTCGATCTGGAGTCCCTCAAGAAGGATCTCCACGCGCTCATGACGGACTCGCAGGAGTGGTGGCCAGCCGATTTCGGCCACTACGGCCCGCTCTTCATCCGCATGGCCTGGCACAGTGCCGGCACCTACCGCATCGCCGACGGCCGCGGGGGTGCAGGGAACGGCACCCAGCGCTTCGCCCCGCTCAACAGCTGGCCCGACAACGTGAATCTAGACAAGGCCCGCCGCCTGCTCTGGCCGATCAAGCAGAAGTACGGCCAGAAAATCTCGTGGGCCGACCTGATGATTCTCACCGGCAACGTCGCCCTCGAGTCGATG
Organism: Verrucomicrobiota bacterium; assembly: GCA_041164985.1. Taxonomy (GTDB): domain Bacteria; phylum Verrucomicrobiota; class Verrucomicrobiia; order Chthoniobacterales; family UBA6821; genus UBA6821. Next base: position 2,103 of record JBEAOJ010000012.1, read on the forward strand.
GGCTTCAAGACCTTCGGCTTCGCCGGAGGACGCGAGGATGTCTGGGAGCCCGATGAAATCTACTGGGGCCCCGAGAAGACTTGGCTCGCCGACGAGCGCTACTCCGGCGAACGCGATCTGGAGAACCCCCTCGCCGCCGTGCAGATGGGATTAATCTACGTGAATCCCGAGGGTCCCAACGGCAATCCCGACCCCGTCGCCGCGGCAAAGGACATCCGCGAAACCTTCGCCCGCATGGCGATGAACGACGAGGAGACGGTCGCCCTCATCGCGGGCGGTCACACCTTCGGCAAGTGCCACGGAGCCGGACCCGCCAGCCATGTCGGTCCCGAGCCGGAGGCCGCCCCCATCGAGGAGCAGGGCTTCGGTTGGATCAGCAACTTCCGCAGCGGCAAGGGTGGGGATGCGATCTCCAGCGGCCTTGAGGTTACCTGGACGCAGACCCCCACCAAGTGGAGCAACTACTATCTCGAGAACCTCTTCAAGTATGAGTGGGAGCTGACCAAGAGCCCCGCCGGAGCCAACCAGTGGGTCGCCAAGAACGCGAAGGCCGACATCCCGGACGCCGCCGATCCCTCGAAGCATCATCTCCCGACGATGCTCACCACCGACCTATCGCTCCGCTTCGACCCCGCCTACGAGAAGATCTCCCGCCGGTTCCTCGAACATCCCGACCAGTTCGCCGACGCCTTCGCGCGCGCCTGGTTCAAACTCACCCACCGCGACATGGGACCGCGCGCCCGCTACCTCGGGCCCGATGTCCCCGCGGAGGAACTCATCTGGCAGGATCCGGTCCCCGCAGTCGATCACCCGCTCATCGGGGAGGCCGAGATCGCCGACCTCAAGTCACGCATCCTCGCCTCCGGACTCTCCGTTTCACAGCTGGTCACGACCGCCTGGGCCTCCGCCTCCACGTTCCGTGGAAGCGACAAGCGCGGCGGCGCCAACGGTGCCCGCATCCGTCTCTCCCCGCAAAAGGATTGGGAGGTCAACCAACCCGCAGAGCTTGCCAAAGTCCTGCAGGCACTCGCCAAGATTCAGCAGGAATTCAACGGCGCCCAATCCGGTGGAAAGAAAGTCTCGCTTGCGGACCTGATCGTTCTGGCCGGCGCCGCCGCCGTCGAGGAAGCCGCGAAGAAGGCGGGCCACGCGTTGAAGGTTCCCTTCACGCCGGGTCGCACGGATGCTTCCCAGGAGCAGACCGATGTCGAGTCCTTCGCGGTGCTGGAGCCGGTCGCGGACGGGTTCCGCAATTATCTCCGGAAGGGTCACGAACCCTATGCAGCCGAGTTGCTACTCGATCGCGCCAATCTGCTTACCCTCACCGCTCCGGAAATGACGGTGCTCATCGGCGGCCTGCGCGTCCTGGGTGCGAACTTCGGGCAGTTGCAGCACGGTGTGTTCACCGATCGTCCGGAAGCATTGACCAACGACTTCTTCGTCAACCTCCTCGACATGAACACGAAGTGGCGGAAGTCCGACTCCGTTGCCGGCGTGCTGGTGGGACATGACCGGGCGACCGGCAGGCTCAAGTGGACGGGAACGATCGCCGACTTGGTCTTCGGGTCGAATTCCCAGCTACGCGCCCTCGCGGAAGTCTATGCCAGCAGTGATGCGCAGGGGCTCTTCGTGAAGGAATTCGTGGCCGCTTGGGCCAAGGTCATGAACCTGGATCGCTACGACCTCGGAAGCAAGAAGGGCTAAGAGGCCTATTCTCCCAGTCCGTTTCAGCAAGGTCCCTGTTGATCGAATCGACAGGGACCTTGTTTTTTGTCGCTCTTGACCGGCAGTCGCTCTGCGGATCGCCCTGATCCGCGAGGAGGGGATTATCCCTGGTTTTGTCCCGCGAGCACTTCGCTCACGACGCGCGCGAAATCCCCGAAGCCGGAGTCCGGGACGATGACGGTGTTGCGGCGTCCCTGGTTCTCCTCGGTGATGCGCAGGAAGCGGCCGCGGTCGTTCTCGCGGACTTCGAGGCGGAAAAACTTCCGCTCGACCTGCAGTTCGCGGCTCTCGAGGACATTGTCCCGGGAATACTGGCGGTAGGCGTTCGAGTAGGAGGATTCGTTCTCTTCGTACATGGGTTGAGGTTTTTAAAAGCGGGCGGGGGGAAAATCAAACGGATTGTCAGATATGAATAATATCGCGCAGAGACGCAGAGGCGCGGAGAAAGAGTCAAATCAGCAATAAAAAGAGGGGGAAATCGGCTGCGCAGGGTTTTCCTTCTTCCCTCGGCATTTTTATCACTGCGTCTCTGCCTTTGAATGCCCGGCCGTTGCTTCGCATACGTTATGACCGCGGGAGTCCGTCGGTTATTTCAAAAATCCACGCAACAGCTTCATCGCCTCCACATCCTCGGCGAGGTCTTTACCCTTGGGGGTTTCCAGGATTTTCGGGATCGCGGCCAACTCGGGCGCGTTCATGATCCACCGGAAGGCCTCGAAGCCGATCTTTCCCTTGCCAAGGTTGTCATGGCGGTCGACGCGTGAGCCGAGCGCGGCCTTCGAGTCATTGATGTGAAGGACGCTCAGGCGCTTGAGGCCCACGATCCTGTCGAACTCGGCGAAGGTTTTGGCAGTGCCCTTGGGCGCCGCGAGGTCGTAGCCGGCGGCGAAGGCGTGTGCGGTGTCGAGGCAGACCTCCAGACGCTTTGGATCCTTCACGGCGGCGAGGATCTCCGCGATCTCTTCGAAGCGCGCCCCGATGCAGGCACCCTGCCCCGCCGTGGTCTCGAGTGTGATGCGCACCTTCAGGTCCGGATGCTCCGTATGCAGACGATCCAGATTCCGCACGACGCAGGCGATGCCGGTTTCCATGCCGGCGCCGAGATGCGATCCGGGGTGCAGGACGAGGGAGCGGATGCCCAGTTGTTCGCAACGGAGCATCTCGTCGGAGAGGGAGCGCAGTGATTTCTCGTGGTTCTCGGTCCCCTCGACGCCAAGGTTGATGAGGTAACCGGCATGCGCGACGACAGCGCCGAGTTTGCCGCGCAGCGGGTGTTCCCTGAAGGTCTTCGCCTCCTCTTCGGGAAGCGGCTTGGCGAACCACTGCATGTTGTTCTTCACGAAGATCTGCATCGCCGTGCAGCCGATCCCGACACCGCGGTCGATAGCCGCAGAGACTCCGCCGATTGTCGGCACATGGGAGCCCAGCAAGGGAAAGAGATCGGAGGATTTTTTGGATGGCATCGTGTTGGATGTTAGAGCGGTTTTGCTTCATCTCTAGACATTCTTTGACGGCATCTGCCGTACGGCAGACTGTGCCGCCCTGACGGGCAACGACTCCGTCGTTGTCTTCCGCGCCCGTGGCAACGGGCTTGGTTGCGGTGGCATGAGGCATTGTGCTGTGTCGCATCGTTCGGGCAGTAGTGCAGCGACTACAGCCGCTTCGCTTGCTCCTTGCCCACTACCCCATGGCATCCGCAAATCCTTTGTCTACATCTGAATCAAAAACGCTCTAACGAACCCACCTCCCGTCCTCCAATTCCTATCTTCCAACCCCCCATCACATCGGTTATCGAAGATGGATGGCCACACCGCGTCGTGATCTGCTTGCCTACACGTTACCCTTTGTCCTCTTCATGGCGGGGCTGGTCGCGGTTTCCGCCGCGAAGGCAATGGGTATCACATCCTTCGCCGGGATGGTGCTCGATCCCATGTACTGGGTCTATCCGATCCAGACGGCCTCTTGCGCCGCAGTGCTGCTTTGGTTCCGGAAGAGTTATGATTTCAGCGGAAGTTCCGCGGTAAAGCTGTTGCTCGGCTTCGTGGTCGGGATGATGGTCTTCGGTCTCTGGGTCTCGCCCCAGGAGGTGCTGCACAGGGCCGCACGGACGGAGGGATTCGATCCGGGAGTGGTGCCCGGTCTGACCCCGTGGATGCTCGTTGCACGCTTCACGCGGCTTGTGATCATTGTTCCCCTGATCGAGGAGATTTTCTGGAGGGGGTTCCTGCTCCGCTACCTGGTGAAGGAGGACTTCACCTCTCTTCCATTCGGTTCAAGCAACCGCTTCAGTTTCTGGGCGGTGGTGGTGGCGTTCACCATGGTGCACGCACAGGAGGACTGGCCCGCGGCTTTCGTGACCGGCATTCTCTTCAACCTCGTGGCGACACGCACCCGGAGTCTCGCGGCCTGCGTTATCGCCCATGCCTCCGCAAATCTTGCCCTCGGCTGCTACATTTGTGCGACGCGCCAGTGGGGATTCTGGTAGGATGACTCTCCAGTCCATCCCATGAAAATCGGTATTGCCCAGATCAACACGACCGTCGGTGATTTCCCCGGGAACTCCGCGGCGATCCTCTCCGCCTACCGTTCCCTGGTGGCCGACGGTGCGGAACTGGTGATCACGCCCGAGCTCTCGATCCCTGGTTACCCGCCGCTGGATCTGATCTTTGCGGGTGAGTTCGTTGAGAGGAATCTCGCCACGCTTGCGGAGATCCACTCATCCATCGGGGAGGTGCCGCTGGTCGTCGGCTTCATCGACCGGAACATCACCGGCCATGGAAAGCCGTTTCACAACGCTGCGGCATTCCTTGAGAGAGGGAAGCCGCCCGTGATCATCCACAAGCGACTGCTCCCCACCTACGATGTCTTTGACGAGGCCCGCTACTTCGAGCCCGGCGCCGCAAGCGCACCGATCGATTTCGGAGGACGCCGGATCGGCATCACCATCTGCGAGGATCTCTGGTCGCCTGATTATCTTCCCGGCCCCCTCTACCGCGCCGATCCGCCCGC
>JBEAOJ010000013.1:0-6785 GCA_041164985.1 Verrucomicrobiota bacterium
GAAGCACCGCGTCGTCCTGACCGGGCCCACGACCTTCGCCGCCGTGCTCAACAGCCTCCAGATGGGGTTCAAGACGCTCAGCATCCAGAAGCAGTCGAGCGAGGTCTGGAAGACGCTCGGGCTGGTCAAGACGGAGTTCTCCAAGTTCGGGGACTCGCTCGAAGCGGTGAAGAAATCGCTCCTCGCCGCCACCAACAAGATCGAGACCGTCGGCGTGCGTTCCCGTGCCGTGGAGCGCAGCCTGCGCAAGGTCGAGGAACTCCCGGGGGGAGTCCCCTCCGACCCGGTTGCCGACCTGCTTCAGATCCCCTCTCCCGAGGAAGAGTAGTGCCCTATTCCCCGACCTGATACTCCCTGTCGCCATCCAGGAATGCCTCGATGGCGGCAAGGATGATCTCCTCGGAGTTGCAGTCGTTCGCGAGTGCCGTGGCCTCGAGAAGCGCGAGGATCTCGGGCGGGATGCTGATAGGGGTTTTCTTGTCCATGCACGCATGATCGCACGGAGGGTGGGACGTAGAGCGTCCTATGGGGAAAACAAATAAAAAAATGAAAAATGGAAAATGAAAGAGAGGAACAAGGAAACTGACGCAACAAATCCGTGGCAGGGAGGGCGTGATGCGGCTGCAGTACCCTTGAGCCTTTCAGTATTCAGTATTCCACTTTCCTCTTATCCCTTCGCCTTTCCCCTTTTCGCTTTCGCTTTCACTTTCACATTGTCATCGGCATCTCTTGCCGGGAGGGGGCGTTGCGTGAAAAGCACTCCGCTCTCCAGTCACTATTGCCTTATACCATCTCCACTCTTATTCCGGTTGAATTCCATGGTTCTTTCGTCGATGGGCGTTGTTGTCATCCCTCGGGTTATCTTCAGATAGCCCTCGGTCTTCCGCCTAGCCCATCACCAAAATCCCTTCGCCAATTCCACCAGTCTAATCATGGAAACGGTATAAATCGCACAGAGGCCGTTGTGGGAAGCCGTAGCGGATGCGAAGCAACGAGCGGGCAGTCAGAGCGCCAAGCCAAAACAGTTGGCCCCCGTGCCACGCCGAGAAGCCAAAGGCTTTGTGGCCTTTGGCTTGGATCTCCGCAAGCTGCAGGACTGAAGCCATTTGTCGATTTTTGCCTGGCCGTTTGACTCATTCGCTCCCGCTCATTTCTCCTTTTAGGCAGCGCATACGCTGTCTATCCGGTGGCCTCTCGGCCAACCGTATTCCCGACGGGTTGATGCCTCTTCCCTCCCGGAAAGCTGTGGCACCCTTCGGGGAGCGATTGCATCGCTCTCTTCCGCACACCCTCCCGGGTGTTTGGTTCGTTCTTTGGACTGCTTTGCATGCTTCATCGTGCATCACTGCACTCGATGTTCGCTCGGCTCGCCCTTGTATCGCGAAAATGAGGTAGGGTTTGCCTCCGGAAAAACTACCCAAGCCGCTCCCGCAGCTATGTGTTGCGCCGCACTGGCGCCTTGAACCAAGCCTCTGGGGAGAGGCGCGGAGAAGCATTCCGAAGGCATGATCCCCCATCCCGATGGGGGACGGCACCGCTTCTCGGCAGAGATGTGGCGTTCAAAAATCAGCAACTACCCTTCAGCTGTCTTCATAGGATTTAGAGCGTTTCCGATTTGGATATAGACAAAGGATTTGTGGATGTCATGAGGTGGTGTGCAAGAAGCAAGCGAAGAGGCTGTAGTCTTTGCGCTACAGCCCAAGCGATGCGACACAGGACAACGCCTCATGCCGCCGCAAAGAATGTCTAGAGATGAAGCAAAACCGCTCTAATCAGCGGTTCCTTTCCGGCAGGTTGTCCCGGGGCCGAAGCTGTGGAATGATGGAACCGTGAAACGGTGTTTCCTGATTCCGGTGCTCGCGGCGCTCCTGTTGCTCCCGGGATGCGTCAGCGTCAAGTCGACGGCTGTCTTTTACACCCCGTCCACGAATGTGGTCTATCCGCCCAAGCCCAAGGGGACGGTCATCCCGGTCATGAGTCAGCCCCCATCGCGCCCCTACGCCGAGATCGGCCGCTTCTCCTTCCAGTCCGATCTCGGCTATCCCTTCATGATGAGGGCGATCCAGTACAATGCACGCCGCGTCGGCGCGGATGGTGTCGTCATCAAGGAATCCAAAAGCTGGACCCTGCCGTATCTCTACACGGTGCCTCCGACGCTGAACTGGATTCCCGTCGGAGGCGGCTGGTACGGGGGGCGCTGTGGCGGTTGGTACGGCGGCGGGATGGCTGCCGTTCCCGTCTGGTATCCCGGTTATTCCGGGGTGAGCTACGCCACCTTCACGGGAATTGATGCACGGATGATCATCTTCAGGTAGAAAGGGGCGATGAGCGGATCCAAGAAACCCTTCGAGCGGCCGGTTCTCACCCCTCCGGGCGGCGAGAAGCGCGTGATGCTGCACTCCTGCTGCGCCCCCTGCTCGGGCGAGGTGATCGAGGCGATGGTCGCCTCGGGGCTGGAGCTCGAGATCTTTTTCTACAATCCGAACATCCACCCGCGCGAGGAATACGAGCTGCGCAAGGTCGAGAATATCCGCTTCGCCGAGGAGCACGGCATCCCCTTCACCGACGCCGACTACGACACGGACAACTGGTTCGCCCGCGTGAAGGGGCTCGAGTGGGCTCCGGAGCGGGGTGAACGCTGCACGGCCTGCTTCGACATGCGCTTCGAGCGGACGGCGCTTCATGCCTTTGAAAAGGGATTCAAGGTCATCACGAGCTGTCTCGGGATCTCCCGATGGAAAGACATGAACCAGATCAACGGCGCCGGTGAACGCGCCGCCGCCCGCTGGCCCGGCATGAGCTACTGGACCCATAACTGGCGCAAGGGAGGCGGCGCCGAGCGGATGGTGGAGATCTCGAAGCGGGAGGAATTCTACGCCCAGCAGTATTGCGGATGCGTCTACTCGCTGCGGGATACCAACAAATGGAGAATGGCCAACGGACGGCCGAAGGTCGTGATCGGCCAGGATTATTACCGGACGGAGGGTGAGCAGCCCAGGATCGAGCGGGAGGAACCGGCGTGAGGCGGCGAGTGATTCTCGCCCTGCTGCTCTGTCTGGTCTCCATCCCGGCCGGCCCCTTGCTGGCGGAGCTGCCCGCCCCCAGGCCCGATACCTCCGCGGTTCCCTCGCTGGTCTGCTTTGCGCTGGATCAGAATGCCGTGGGTCCCGGAATGACTCCGCGACAGGCAGTCGTCTCCCGCATGGTGGCCGGCCTCGTCTGCGCCGTCACCGGGAAAGCGACCCCCGACGCCGCCTGGAGATCGCTCGTCAAGCCGGGGGAGAAGGTCGGCATCAAGGTCTCCACCATTCCCGGTCCGGTCGGAGGGACCCATCCCGAGATCGCCCGCGCGGTGGTCGAGGGGTTGGTGGCCGCCGGCATCAAGCCGGGTGATATCATCGTCTGGGACCGTCGCCGCGAGAATCTCGTTCAGGCTGGTTATGACAGAATCCCGGGGCTCAATCTGCGTTGGGTCGAGAAGGGGGGTGGATTCGACCCGCGCGCCGTGGTCTCCTGCGCGGCGATCGGCCAGTTGGTCTATGGCGACCTCACCTTCAAGGAGTCGCGCAATTCCCTGGGCGACCTTCTCGGCCCGACCTCCCAACTCAGCAACGAGAGCCACCTTCCGGTGCTCCTTTCGCGTGAAATCGACAAGGTCATCAACATCCCCTCTCTCTGCGACAGCTACCACACGGGTGTTCATGGCGCCCTTGCAGGCATGACGATCGGGATCCTCGACAACTGGCGCCGCTTCGGAAAGGGGGATGGTTACGGAGACTCGGCCCTCGCCTCGGTCTATGCCGACGAGCGGATCGGCAGGAAAGTGGTGCTCACGATCATGGACGGCATGGTGCTCCAGTACGCCGGCGGTCCCTATCCGAGCCCGGTGAACTGCGTCGCCTACTCCACCCTCTTTGCCTCCAAGGATCCCGTGGCCATCGATGCCACCGCGCTGAGACTCATCGATGAGCAGCGCCTCCTTTCCAAAATGCCGAAAGCATCCGCCGATGGCGGCCATGTCCGGGAGGCGGAGGCAACCGGCCTCGGGAATGCCGAGGAGAAGATGATCCGCCTGAGAAGGATCGGCGCGGGGGGAGCGCCTGCTTCGCCGGTACCCGCGGCATCGCCTTCACCCGGTGTGGGAACGAGTGCCGACCCGCCACCCATGCCCCCGTCACGCCTGTGAGCGTGTCCCGAGCGGCGATGACGACCCGGATCGACATCCCTTGTCTGCTGCGAGATCATGCACGGACCTTCGCGCTGACTCTGAGGTTGCTCCCTTCCAGTCTGCGCGAACCGCTCCGGATAGCCTACCTGCTCGCGCGGGCATCCGACACGATCGCCGATGCGCCCGGGATCCCCAGGGATCGGAAGTTGGAGCTTCTCGGGGAACTCGAGACTCTGCTCGGGGATGGAGAGCCGCAATCCTGGAACCCGGGAAGCGATGGAGGATTCTCGCCCGCAGAGGCAGGTCTGATGGATTCCGTCCCGGATCTCCTCCGCGCACTGGAGGGACTTTCCGACAGGGACTCCATTTGCTCTCTCTGGCGCACGATCCTTCGGGGGCAGCTCTTCGATCTCAAGCGATTTGAACCCGGTGCGGAACCGCTCTCCGTTCAGGAGCTTGATCTCTACTGCGGGCTGGTGGCCGGGAGCGTGGGGGAGTTCTGGACGCGCCTGATCGCGAAGGACCGGCCCGACGTCCTGAGGCTTCCCCTGGAGGAGATGATCCAGCTGGGAATCGCCTACGGGAAAGGGCTCCAACTGGTGAATATCCTGCGGGACAGGAGAGCAGATCTCCAACTCGGACGCCGCTATGCGCAGGATGCCGATCTTCCGGGATTGTTCGATCAGGCCGAAGAATGGCTGCGCCTCGGGGAACGTTACCTCGCCGGCCTCCGCCCCGGCCGGATCCTCATGGCGACATCGCTGCCGCTGGATCTGGCGTTACCGACGCTTGCAGGGATCAGGAATTCCCCCGGCGATGCCCGGGTGAGTCTCGGTCGTCGGGAGGTGCGCAGCATCCTTCTCCGGGGCGTGCCATCTCTATGGTTGTCCAGAGGCCTTGATCCTGCTTCATAGGCGGGATGCAAGCATTCGACTTCATCCACTGGTTTCAGGAAAACTTCATCCACCTCGACAAGAGCCTCGCGCACATCGTCTCGCTCTACGGCATCTGGGTCTACGCGATCCTCTTCGCCATCGTCTTCTGCGAGACCGGGCTCGTCATCACGCCCTTCCTGCCCGGAGACGCCCTGCTCTTCGCGGTCGGCGCCTACTGCGTCTCCCATCCCGATGCCGGGCTGGAGTGGCCGATCGCCATGGTGCTCCTGATGGTGGCCGCCGTGCTGGGCAACATGGTGAACTTTGCGATCGGAGGCACCGTGGGTGGAAAGATCTTCAAGGAGAAGGCCCTGATCCTGAAGAAGGAGTACCTCGACAAGACGCATCTCTTCTTCGAGAAGCACGGCGCGAAGGCGATCATCATGGCACGCTTCCTCCCGATCTTCCGCACGCTCTCCCCCTTCGTGGCGGGCATGGCCTCGATGGATCGCCGTAAGTTCACGCTCTACACCGTGGTCGGCAGCTTCCTCTGGGTTTTCCTGATGATGATCGCCGGCGTGATCTTCGGTCAGATCGACTGGGTGAAGAAACACTTCGAGACCGTCGTGCTCGGCATCATCGTGGTCTCGATGATGCCCGTTGCGTACGAGGTGATCGTGCAGTTCTTTGATGGCCGCAAGGCGCGCAACTAGGGAAGCGCTGATTTGATCATTGCTTCCCGAGGAGAACGAACGCATCGGCCGCAGAACACCATAAAACCTGACTCCGCGGACGGCCTCCGCGCGAGGCGATTTCCTGATCGCCCGCAGACCCTCATAAAAACAGGGTTTGCGGGCGATCTGTTTTCCGGGGCACGAGGATCGAGTCGGTGGGAATTTTGGGGGGCGAAAAATTTTTTCAAAAAAATGAAAGAAGGTGTTGACCTTCTGCCTGGTCCGTATATCTTCATCAATCCCGGCAGCGACTACGGTCACTCGATCGGGAATGTTCTTCGCCAGTCTGCCTCGGGTACACGAACAAGTACGAGGTGGTGCTGACGACCCCATGTCGGCTTCCGCGACAAACCGGAAGCAACAAGGGTCGACTCACCCCTTCCGCAGCCACTGGCACACGATCTTTGACAGCGCAGGTCCGGTTTCGCACAAGCAACGGAAACCGGATGGATCATATACGAAACAGCAAGAACTGAATTGTGCGTTTTTCGTCGATTTTCTTAATCGAAGTTTAATAACAGATCGTCCCTCGGTCGCCTCGGCGACTTGAGGAAAAGATGATGCTGGAAATTTGCCCCTCGTTTAGCACGAGGTGGCGCAAACTTTCTACGGAGAGTTTGATTCTGGCTCAGAACGAACGCTGGCGGCGTGGATAAGACATGCAAGTCGAACGGGACTTCATTTGTAGCAATACCGATGAAGTCTAGTGGCGGACGGGTGCGTAACACGTGAGCAATCTGCCGGGAAGTGGGGGATAACTCGTCGAAAGGCGAATTAATACCGCATATGGCCAGGGAGGACATCCTCCTGAAGCCAAAGTCGCAAGACGCTTCCTGATGAGCTCGCGGCCTATCAGCTTGTTGGTGAGGTAACGGCTCACCAAGGCTATGACGGGTAGCTGGTCTGAGAGGACGACCAGCCACACTGGAACTGAGACACGGTCCAGACACCTACGGGTGGCAGCAGTCGAGAATTTTTCACAATGGGGGAAACCCTGATGGAGCGACG
>JBEAOJ010000014.1:0-2519 GCA_041164985.1 Verrucomicrobiota bacterium
TCCTGCTCGGTCTTCCTGAACTCGGGCATGTCGGTGGAGACCTTCTTGCCGAACTGGGTGGAGAGGTATTCGCCGAGGGTGTTGGGGATGACGAAGTAGCCGTCGGCCAGTCCCTGCATCAGCGCCGAGGCCCCCAGCCTGTTGGCCCCGTGGTCGGAGAAGTTCGCCTCGCCGAGGACATGGAGTCCCGGGATGGTGCTCATGAGGTTGTAGTCCACCCAGAGGCCGCCCATGGTGTAGTGGAGCGCGGGATAGATGCGCATGGGGCGCTCGTAGGCGCTCTCCCCCGTGATGTTGGCGTACATCTCGAAGAGGTTGCCGTAGCGCTCGCGGATGGTCTTCTCGCCGAGGCGCTTGATGGCATCGGCGAAGTCGAGGTAGACGCCGAGTCCTCCGGGACCGACGCCGCGGCCCTCGTCGCAGACTTCCTTGGCGCTGCGGGAGGCGATGTCGCGTGGGGCGAGGTTGCCGTAGCTGGGGTACTTCCGCTCGAGGAAGTAGTCGCGCTCCTCCTCGGGGATCTCCTGCGGGGCGCGGGTGTCGCCCTTATTCCTGGGCACCCAGACGCGTCCGTCGTTGCGGAGCGACTCGGACATGAGGGTCAGCTTGGACTGGTAGTCGCCGGCCACCGGGATGCAGGTCGGGTGGATCTGGGTGTAGCAGGGATTGGCAAATGCGGCTCCCCGCTTGTAGGCGCGCCAGGTGGCCGTCACGTTCGAGCCACGGGCATTGGTCGAGAGGTAGTAGACATTGCTGTAGCCGCCGGTGCAGAGCAGGACGGTGTCGGCCGCGTGGGTCGTGATCTCGCCGGTGATGAGGTTGCGGACGACGATCCCCTTGGCATGGCCGTCGACAAGGACGAGGTCGAGCATCTCGGAGAACTCGTTCATCTTGACCCGTCCGAGCGCGATCTGGGCGCTCAGGGCCGAGTAGGCGCCGAGCAGGAGCTGCTGGCCGGTCTGTCCCTTGGCGTAGAAGGTGCGGGAGACCTGGGCGCCGCCGAAGGAGCGGTTCGTGAGTTCCCCGCCGTATTCGCGGGCGAAGGGGACGCCCTGGGAGACGCACTGGTCGATGATGTTTCCGCTGACCTCGGCGAGGCGGTAGACATTCGCCTCGCGGGCGCGGAAGTCACCCCCCTTGATGGTGTCGTAGAAGAGGCGCCAGACGCTGTCGCCGTCGTTCTGGTAGTTCTTGGCGGCATTGATGCCTCCCTGCGCGGCGATCGAGTGGGCCCTGCGGGGGCTGCCGTGGAAGCAGAAGGTCTCCACCTGGTAGCCGAGCTCGGCAAGGGTGGCGGAGGCGGAGGAGCCGGCGAGTCCGGTGCCGACGACGATGACCTTGAACTTGCGCTTGTTGGCGGGGCTGATGAGCTTGGCGTTGTTCTTGAAGTTGGTCCACTTCTTCTCAATCGGACCGTCGGGGATTTTGGCATCAAGAATCATGGTCGTGGAAGGTCGTGAGGTTTAGCGGCAGAGGGAGCAGGCGGCGGCGGGATAGCGGAGGATGCCGAAGAAGACGGCAAGCGGGATGGAGACGTATCCGGCGAAAATGATCCAGGCGATGGCGCGCCCCCCTTTCTCGAAGAGCGGGCGCATTTTGGCGGTGGTGATCCCGAGCGTCTGGAAGAGACTGGCGATGCCGTGGCTCAGATGCATGGCCAGGAGGCCGATCGCGAGGACATAAAAACCGGTCACGAAGGGACTGGAGAAGCCGGCGATGACCATGCGGTAAACGTCGTGGCGACCCTTGTCATCGACCCAGGTCTTGTACTCGGGGGTGAAGGCCTGCCAGGTGAACTCGGCGAGATGGAAGAGGACAAAGGCGAGGACGACCAGACCGGAGAGGCGCATCAGACGGGCGTAGACCGTGGTCTGAAGGTCGTTCTTCACCGCGTACTTCTGCGGCCGGGCGGCCAGATTCTCACGCCAGAGGGTGATCGTGAACCAGATGTGGAGAAAGACTGCGAGCAGAAGGCCGATCCGGGCCACCCAGAGGAGCGCGCCGAGGTCCTGAAGCTTTGCGGCGTAGGCGTTGATGGCCTCGGGGCCGAGGAAGATGGAGAGATTCCCGAGCAGGTGGGCGATGACAAAGAGGACGAGGAGGATTCCGGTGAGGGCGACGATCCACTTCCTCCCGATCGGGGAGGAGAAAAGCGGAAGACAGCTGGAGGAGGTTTTTTTGGAAGAGGCCGGTCCGCTCATGAGAATTTCTTATAGGAGGAAGCGCCAAAAAAAACAACTGCGAAGGAAGGGAGATCCGATAGGAAAAGGCAAAATGAGGAACTAGGGCCTGTTAAGATTAAAATGGCGGGATGGCGCGAGGAGGAGATGAGCTGCAGGACAAGGCGCGAAAGAGGGAGTGTAGTCACAGCACTACAAGACCGAAAGAGCAACGCTGAACCTGCGCATCACGTGCCAAGCCGCCTTGCCCGCGGCCCATGGCTTGCCCGGTCGTTGCTTCGCATCCGCTACGGCTTCCCGCAACGGCCTCTATGCGATTTAATCAGCGCTTCCTTAGAT
>JBEAOJ010000015.1:0-3527 GCA_041164985.1 Verrucomicrobiota bacterium
AAGAGCTGGCCCGAGGAGCATGTCCGTCGTCGCCGGCTCTTCCCTTTCAGTGATGCGCTTGAGATGATTGCCGATCCGGGCCTTGCCAAGGCGGTCCGGAGACTCGCGGTGGCGATCAATAAATAAACCCAGATTGCGCAATAGAGCGGTGTTGACAGGTTTGAGCGGTTCACCCGGATGGTGAGTCCCGAAAAGGTTAAAAGCGTTACACCGTTAAAAGGTTACAAGGGGCTGAAGTCAGAGGCCGAATAGAACTTATGAAGGCATCTTTGAGGGCACTTTCCCTGATTTCCCGCTCCCGAATCCCGAGTCAGGGGTCTCCCGGATCCACGTTGTAACATGCCACCTTTTTAACTCTTTTAACTTGGCCTCCTGTGTTCTCGGAAATTCCCAATGCAAATTCCGGAATAAAGGTTGAAGGTTTGAGTACTCTCGACCGCTTGCCATGGATTCTTCAGAGTAAGCATTGGCATTTTGCGTGATATTGGGTCAACTTGACGCATCTCCCGTGAAGAAAACGATCCTCATCGTCGATGACGAAAAGCACACCCGCGAGGGATTGCGGGCCGCCCTGGAGGATCATTACGACGTGGCCGTGGCTGCGGACGCCGCCGGTGCCCTCGCCCTGTTCGAAGCCGATCCCGCCGATGTCGTCGTCAACGACCTGAGGCTTGGAACCGATGACGGCATGGATCTGATGGGACGCCTGCTCAAAAGGACCGATCCGCCCGTCTGCATCATGATGACCGCCTACGGCTCGGTCGACACCGCCGTCGAGGCGATGCGCCGGGGCGCCTACGACTTCGTCACCAAGCCGGTGAACATCGACCGCCTCGAGATGCTGGTCAGACGCTCCCTTCGCGAACGTGCGGTGCAGGCTGAGAATGTGGAACTGCGGAGGGAGGTCGTGCAATCGCGCTCGCCGGACCAGATGATCGGTCGCTCACCCGTGATGGAGCGCGTCTTCGAGACCATCAGGCAGGTCGCGCCGAGCAAGGCAACGGTCCTGATCCAGGGAGAGAGCGGCACCGGCAAGGAGGTGGCCGCCAAGGCGATCCATGCGCTGAGCAATCGTGCCGAAAACCCCTTCGTTGCCGTCCACTGCGCCGCCCTCTCTCCCCAGCTTCTCGAGAGCGAACTCTTCGGCCACGAGAAGGGGGCCTTCACGGGAGCGGGTGAGCGCCGCATCGGCCGCTTCGAGCAGGCCGCCGGGGGAACGCTCTTTCTCGACGAGATCGGGGAGATCGATCCGACCGTCCAGGTGAAGATCCTGCGCGTGCTCGGGGAAAAAAGCTTCGAGCGGGTCGGCGGCAACCAGACTCTCCAAGCCGACGTGCGCCTCATCGCGGCAACGAACAAGGACCTCGCCGCAATGGTGGCCGCCGGCAGCTTCCGCGAGGATCTCTTCTTCCGGCTCAACGTGGTTCCGCTCACGATGCCCCCGCTCCGCGACCACCGCGAGGACATCCCCCTGCTCGTGGCGGCATTCCTCAAGGAAATGGCGCGGGAGCACGGCAAGCCGGCACGCCGCTTTTCTGCGGGGGCCATGGAGGCGATGGAAAGCTACGGATGGCCCGGCAACATCCGCGAACTCAAGGCCGCCGTGGAGCATGCGGTGGTCCTGGGCAACGGCAACGAACTGACACTGACGGATCTTCCCGCCTCACTCCGGCAGTCCGCCTCGCCGGAACCCGGGGAGGGGGAACTCAACCTCGCCCGCATCGAGGGGGAGATGATCCTCAAGGCCTTGGAGGAAAGCGGCCACAACCGCACCCTGGCGGCAAAAAAGCTCGGCATCAGCCGCCGCACACTGCATCGTCATCTGGCCCGGTTGGGCATCACCAAGCCCTCCTCCTAACACTCCCCGCCCAGCGACTTCCATCCCATGGACCTGCAGAGAATAGTACGCGACATCGACTCTGGAACCATCGCCCGCATTCTCAAGATCGGAATGATTTCCGTCGTGCTCGCCGGACTCTGCATCCTCCATTTTCTGTTCCACTTCAAGGGCCTGGGGACGGAGGCGGCGATGGATCAGGCCCAGATAGCACGATCCCTGATCTCGGGGGAGGGATTCAGCACACGGTATATCCGCCCCCTTGCCATCCGCCAGTTGAGCGATTCCGGGAAGCCGATTCCGTCAGGAAATTTCCCCGACTTCTACAATGCCCCTCTCTTCCCCATGCTTGAGGCTGTTGCCCTTTTTCCGGTGAAGGACCGGATAGAGATGGCACCCACCGACATCCTCTGCAAGGGAGACCAGGCTATCGCGCTGCTCGGCATCCTCCTGATGTTCGCCGGTGTCCTTGTCTGGTATGTCGCCGGACGACTGCTCTTTGACAAGACCCTGGCCGCCATCGGGGCAGGCCTCCTCCTGGTGTGCGACCTGATGTGGCAATACTCGCTGGCGGGGCTTCCACAGCACCTGCTCATCATTCTCTTCGGAGGCGTCACGATCTGCTCCCTGAAGGCGCTTCGGTCCGAGGAAAAGGAAGAGTCGATCGCGGCGCTCCTATGGCTCGCGGCGGCTGCCTTCCTGCTCGGCCTGATGTCCCTCACGCACGGCTTGGCGGCATTTCTCGTTCCGGGTTTCATGGCATTCTGCCTGATCGGTTTCCAGGCCCGCATACCCTCCCTGATACTCCCCCTGATCGTCTACGTGGCGACGGTTTTGCCCTGGCTGATCCACAATTTCACCGCCTGCGGCAACCCGCTCGGGATCTCCGTCTACACCGCACTGGCCGGCGCGGGTGTCACGGAGAGCGCCGTTATGCGCGGGGTCAACACGGGTCTTACGCTGGGAGGGGGGATGGCCACGAAATTCAGGACCGGCCTTGTCGATCAGGCATCCCATCTTTGGGAATACCTCGGACTCCATATCATGGCAGCGGCGGCGCTCGTCTCGCTGATGCACCCTTTCCGGAACCCCTCGACCGCCCTCTGGCGCTGGATGGTTTTTCTGATGTGGGCCGGGGCCGTCATCGGGATGACTCTCTTCGGGGTTAAGGAGGCCGTTTCGGGAAACCAGCTCCACATCATCTTTCTGCCCGTATTCGTCCTCTACGGCACCGCCTTCATCCTCGTGCTCTGGAACAGGCTCAACATCAGCCTCCGGCCGCTCCGCATCGCGTTTCTAACAGCCATCTTCATCGTGGCTGCCGGCCCGATGCTCTTGAGGCTCGTCGTGGGATCGAAGAGCGTAATTCAGTGGCCGCCGTATGTGCCCCCCTTCATTTCCGCACTCCACAACTGGTACAAGCCCGAGGAAATCCTCTCCTCCGACATGCCCTGGGCGGTCGCCTGGTATGCAAACCGGAAGTGCCTCCTTCTTCCGGAGACAATCCGCCAGTTCAACGAGATCTCCGACTTCGGAACCCTAGGATCACCGATCGTAGGCCTCTACCTCACCCCGGTTTCCGGAGGACAGGAATTCCTCACCCTGATCAAGGGGCCTTACAAGGAATGGGCACCCGTGATCATGAGGACGGTGAACCTGAATGACTTCCTGCTCAAGAGCTTCACCCCAC
>JBEAOJ010000016.1:0-4995 GCA_041164985.1 Verrucomicrobiota bacterium
CTTGTTATCCCTCCCCACGACATCCCGCAAGAGAAATCTTTAGGCAAGGCCGGCCCGCATCGCAAGTGAGCCCAGCAATCCGAGCCTGACTGACCAGAGGATGGTCCTGATCCAGTTGGTCGAGGAGAGCAGCAGCATGGCCCGGTGGTCGTGTCGTTTCTCCAGAATACCGTGGAGCGGAACCTGCAGGAGAAAGGTGCTCATCCAGATAAAAACCAGGCAACCCAGGGCCGCCAGATAGAGGGGAGACGAGGGGATTGGGCCTCCACCGGCACCCCATGATAGGAGGGGTGCAACCGCCGTTCCCAGCTCCAGGAGCATGAGGGGGGCGACGACCCATCCGGTCCTCACGGTGTGAGATTGCTCGTAACGGACGAATCCCTCCTCCGGGATCTTTGTAAAGAGGGGATAATGGACAACCTGAACGAACCAGATGATGCCGGTCATCATGGCCGTGGTCGCAGACTGGATCAGGAAAAGGGTGGCGGGTGAGGGAAGCATGAACTCCATCCCCCGACGGTAGGGAAACGCCGACGGGTGGAAATGCTGAAAACAGACCGCACGAGGCGAGGGTGCGATCGGGGATTGTCGAGCGGGAATCTCTTCCATACTCTGATCAGCATTTTTCACGACCATGCAACCCCTTCCCGGCTTTCGCGACCTCTTCCCCGCCGACTTTGCCCGGCGGAACTATCTTGTGGGACGCTGGCGGGAGACGGCGAGGCGTTACGGCTTCGTGGAATTCGACGGACCGACGCTCGAGTCGGCGGAGCTCTACCGGAAGAAGAACAGCGGGGGCGAGATCCTCGGGCAACTCTACGAGTTCACCGACAAGGGGGATCGTGCCGTGGCCCTTCGCCCCGAGGTCACCCCGACACTGGCACGCATGATCGCCGCCCGGCACCGGGATTTTCCGAAGCCGATGCGATGGTTCAATGTCGGGACCTGCTTCCGCTACGAGCGCCAGCAGCGCGGTCGCCTGCGAGAGTTCCTGCAGTTCAACTGCGATCTCGTGGGCGATGCCTCCCCGGCGGCCGACGCCGAGGTGATCGCCCTCCTGACCGATCTGCTCCGTTCCTTCGGGCTGGGTGAGGGGGATTTCGCAATCCGCCTGAGCGACCGCTCCGCGTGGCATGACTTCATGGCCCTGCACGGGGTGGGGAAGGATCGCGCGGCCGAGTTTCTCACCATCGTCGACAGAATGGAGAAGATGCCTGCCGAGAAAACGGCTGAGTTGCTCCGTCCCTTCGGGATCGAGCTTGAGACCCTGAGGGAGTTCATTGCGAAGGCCGAGATCCCTGCCCTTGCTCCGCTTCTGGCCGATCTGGAAGCGCGGGGACTCCGCGGCTATGTCCGCCCCGATCTCGGCGTCGTTCGCGGCCTTGCCTATTACACAGGCGTGGTCTTCGAGGCCTTTGCCCTTCACGGGAATCTCCGCGCGATCGCCGGTGGTGGCCGCTACGACCGCCTGCTCGCCGATCTGAGCGAGGGGTCGGCTGATCTTCCCGCTGTGGGATTCGGGGTGGGTGACGCCGTGCTGCTGGAACTTCTCAATGAAACCCCCACTGCGAAGGCCATGGAGGAGTCGGCCCTGAAAGCCGATGCCCCCGTGCAGGTCTATGTCGTGATCGCCGCCGAAGAGCGCCGTCCCGAGGCGCTGGCCCTTGCCCAGCGGCTCCGCGAAGCGGGATGGCGCGTCGGATTCCCGCTGGGTGCCGATAAGGTCGGCAAGCAGTTCGGCGCGGCCGAGGCCGCCGGAGCCTCCCATGCCGTCGTCATCGGCGCGGAATGGCCTGTCGTGAAGGTCAAACGCCTCGCCGACCGCCACGAGGAAGAGGTTGCCAAAGATGCCCTTCCTGCATGGCTGCAGGAGCAACGAAACCTGAAAAGCTGAGACCTGCCGTAACGGATGCGAAGCAACGGCCGGGCAAGCAAACCTGAGACCTGAAACCTGAAACCTGAGACCTGAAAGCTGAGACCTGAGACCTGAACAAGTCTTAATCAAGAAGTTGGGCTGCCAAAGTAGGGTAAAAAAATCTACCCCACAGAAGTATTGAATCTTTTAAAACTTAACCCCTTCCTCACAGAATCCTTTTTCAGGTTTCAAGTTTCAGGTTTCATCCTTCCCTCTACTTTCTTCCATGCACTACCGTGATTGCCTCTGCGGCGCCCTGCGCCCTTCCGATATCGGACGCGACGTGACCCTCAGCGGGTGGGTTGCCTCCCGCCGCGACCATGGCGGCGTGATCTTCATCGATCTACGCGATCGGGACGGCATCACCCAGATTGTTTTCCGTCCCGAACTCCATGCCGAGGCCGCTGCAGCCGCCCATTCCCTCCGCTCGGAAGACGTGATCACGATCAGTGGCAAGGTGGCCGCGCGTCTCGAAGGAACGGAGAATGCAAAGCTCGCAACCGGCGCCGTCGAGGTCATCGTCTCCTCCCTCACGGTGCTCAACCGCTCCGAGGTCCCGCCTTTCCCCATGGACGAGCGGATCGCCAACGAGGATCTGCGTCTCACCCATCGGTTCCTCGATCTGCGCCGTCCCGCCATGGCGGCCAATCTCCGACTCCGCCACCGCGTCACCAAGTCCATCCGCGACGTGCTCGACACCGAGGGATTCTGGGAGGTCGAGACGCCCATTCTCTCGAAGAGCACACCCGAGGGTGCCCGCGATTTTCTCGTTCCCTCACGCCTCACCCCGGGCGCTTTCTACGCCCTTCCGCAGGCACCCCAGCAGTACAAGCAACTGCTGATGGTCGGCGGTGTCGACAAGTACTTCCAGATCGCCCGCTGCTTCCGCGACGAGGATCTGCGGGCCGACCGCCAGCCGGAGTTCACCCAGGTCGACATCGAGGCCTCCTTCGTCAAGGCGCAGGACCTTCAGGATCTCATCGAGAAGATTTTCGTGCGGGTCTTCCGCGAGGCCCGCGGGGTCGAGATCCCGGTGCCCTTCCCGCGCATGACCTATGCCGATGCGATGAACCGCTACGGCAGTGACAAGCCCGACACGCGCTTCGGGATGGAGATCAGTGATGTCGGGGATGTTTTCAAGGAGAGTCAGTTCAAGGTCTTCCGCGCAGCCCTCGATGCGGGAGGCGTCGTCAAGGCGATCAACGCCAAGGGATTCGCCTGCATCACCACCGGCCAGATCGAGGAACTCACCGAGTTGGCCAAGTCGGCAGGGGCGAAGGGTCTTGCCTTCATCAAGGTCGAGAACGGCGAATGGAAGTCGCCGATCGTGAAGTTCTTCACCGATGCCGAGAAGGCCGCTCTCTCCGAGCGCCTCGGCATGGAGGAGGGGGATCTCGTCCTCTTCGGAGCCGATGCGTGGGAAGGCGCCTGCACCGTTCTGGGCCGCGTCCGCCTCCGCGTCGCCGAGCTCCAGAAGCTTCCGATCGATCCGCAGCGGCTCGACTTCCTCTGGGTTGTCGATTTTCCGATGCTTGCCTTCGATGCCGAGGAGAACAAATGGAACGCCGTCCATCACCCCTTCACACGGCCCAAGGCGGAGGACCGGGATTTGCTGAAGGATCCCTCCAAGCTAGGAACCATACGAGCCGAGGCCTACGACATCGTGCTCAATGGCGTGGAGATCGGCGGCGGCAGCATCCGGATCCACGAGGGGGATCTCCAGGCCGAGACCTTCTCGGTGCTCGGCATCAACGGGGAGGAGCAGGAGGAACTCTTCGGTCATCTGCTCCGCGCCTTCCGGCACGGGGCGCCTCCGCATGGCGGCATCGCCCTCGGCCTCGACCGCCTTGTTGCGCTGATCGCCGGCGAGGAATCGATCCGCGAGGTGATCGCCTTCCCGAAGAACAACCGCGGCGCCGAACTCCTGACGGGTTCGCCGGCACCGGCCGGGATGAAGCAGCTTCGCGAGCTTTACATCTCCTCGACGGTCAAGCCGAAGGCTTCCTCCGCCGCCTGAGAAACCTCGCTCCTGTCACCATGCAACCCCGTCTTCTCGAAGGATTCGGGGCCACGGTCGACCGTGTGGTTCACGCCCCCGATCTGCCCGCCTCGCCTGATCAGCCTCATCCCTTCGTCTATTTCATCACCATCCGGAACGAAAGCGACCGGACCGTGACCGTGAAGGGACGCAAGTGGGTGGTGCGCGCCGAGGATGGCCATGTCACCGCCGTCGAGGCGGACGGAGTGGTCGGCTGTTTTCCGCGTCTCGAGCCTGGGGAGCAATTCTCCTACAACAGCTACCACACCACGGCCGGACGCGCCGTGGCCGAAGGGGCCTATCTTGCCGTGACGGAGGATGGCGAGGCCGTGATGGCGCTGATCCCCCCCTTTGATCTCATTCCCCCCGGTGAATGAGCTCAATTAAACAATTCCTGTTCTTTTCTCTGCGTTCTCCGAGCCTCCGCGAGATGCCCTTCAGTTTTTCGGCGTGTGGCGTTGTTGTCATCCCTCGGGTTATCTTCAGATAGCCCTCGGTCTTACGCCTAGCCACATGCAGAAACTCCATCGCCGACTAGAGCGGTTTTGCGGCATCTTTAGACATTCTTTGACGGCATCTGCCTAACGGCAGACTGTGCCGCCCTGACGGGCAACGACTCCGTCGTTGTCTTCCGCGCCCGTCGTAACGGGCTTGGTTGCGGCGGCATGAGGCGTTGTGCAGTGTCGTAGCGCTCGGGCTGTAGCTCAGAACCAAGCCTCCGGGGAGAGGGCGTAAGACTGCAACAGAGTTGCAGCACGGAGGGCGCCACCGCTTGCCGAGAGGCAAGTGGCGTCAAACTACAGCTGCTTCGCTTGCTTCTTGCCCCCCACCCCATGACATCCGCAAATCCTTTGTCTACATCCAAATCAATAACGCTCTAAGTCCCATTCCTATCGGCACTTGATATAACTCCCTAAGGAACCGCTGATTAAATCGCATAGAGGCCGTTGTGGAAAGAATGGGCCGCGGGCAAGGCGGCTTCGCGGGAGCATCCCCGAAGCGGGCTGTAACCGCGAAGCCAATGCAGCCCCCGGCCTGTTAT
>JBEAOJ010000017.1:0-2749 GCA_041164985.1 Verrucomicrobiota bacterium
AGAGGCAAAAATCGACAAATGCCTTCAAGCCCACCGGGTTGCGGAGATAACAGGCCGGAGGCTTCGTTGGCCTCGCGTTTACAGCCCGCTGCGGGGATGCTCCCGCGAAGCCGCCTTGCCAGCGGCCCATGGCTTGCCCGGTCGTTGCTTCGCATCCGCTACGGCTTTCCGCAACGGCCTCTATGCGATTTAATCAGCGCTTCCCTAGAGCGGTTTACATAATTCTGTAGCCGATATTGGGGACGACATTGGGCACACAGCCGCGTCGCATCGCATGGGCAGTAGCATAAAACCAAAATGCTAAGAAGCAGTGCGGAAGACTACGATGCAATCTTATACCATTTCCATGATTAGAGCGTTTTTACTTCATCTTTACACATTCTTTGACGGCATCTGCCTAATGGCAGACTGTGCCGCCCTGACGGGCAACGACTCCGTCGTTGTCTTCCGCGCCCGTCGTTAACGGGCTTGGTTGCGGCGGCATGAGGCGTTGTGCAGTGTCGCATCGCTCGGGCTGTAGCGCAGAACCAAGCCTCTGGGGAGAGGCGCGTAAGACTGCAACAGGGTTGCAGCCCGGAGGGCGCCACCGCTTGCCGAGAGGCAAGTGGCGTTAAACTACAGCCGCTTCGCTTGCTTCTTGCCCCCCACCGCATGACATCCGCAAATCCTTTGTCTACATCCAAATCAAAAACGCTCTAAGGAAACGCTGATTAAATCCCATGAAGGCCGCTGAAGCCATTTGTCGATTTTTGCTGCGTTGCTCGCTCGGGCGAGATCGCTGCGGGTAACGCCCAGCTCGCGCCTTTAAAACCTAGCCCGTGGGAACGGGTGCGGAGAATTCCGCATAGAGGAACCCTTCAGGGCGGCACTGCTTTGCGGGAGCAAAGTGCAGTTAAAATCAGCAAATGCTCTTCAACGGCCACGATCACATAAGCATGGGAGTGCTCCTCCAGAAACGCCAAAAGTTCTTCTGCAAAGAAGCCGCTGTCAGCCCTCACGCATCGCACCTTCCAGCCCGCAGGCATGAGGACAAGTGCCTCCCTTAGGAAATCAACAATCCCACGACTGGCGATGATATTACTATTCACAACCTCCGATGCTCTCTATTCAACCCGGATTATGCAATGGAAGGAGGAGGGAGGAGCTGGGGGTAGATAGGAAGTGGGCTTGAGGGATGAGGTAAGCTCACCCATATGGTGAATCTTCCCATTGACTACACGGACAAGCCGGTGACGCCGTTTGGAGGCATGGCATTGATGAAGCGATTTGTGGGTCAGACAGGGATTCGGGAGCATTTGGAGGCACTCGATCTGCCGCAAGGCGGGTCGAACAGGGCCTATGATCCGGCACAAGTCTTTGAAGGTTTTTGGCTGGGGATCTGGACAGGGGCGAGCCGATACATCCACTGCGACTGGCTGAGGCAGGATGAGACACTGGCGGCGATTTTTGGTTATCAGAGACTGCCCAGCCAGAGCACCTACAGTCGCTTTTTTGGCAAGTTTTCGCAGGCGCGCAACACGGTGGTGTTTCCGGTGCTGCAGAGATGGTTCTTCTCGCAGATCAACATCGGAGCGGTGACGGTCGACTTCGACAGCACGGTCATCACGCGAGAAGGCGTGCAGGAGGGATCAGCCAAGGGGTACAACCCCAATCGCCGCGGGCGCAACTCGCATCACCCGCTCATCGCCTTCATCAGTCAGACACGCATGGTGGCCAATGCCTGGCTGCGACCCGGCAACACGGCGGCGTGTTCGAGTTGCGTGGAGTTCATGAGGGAGACCTTTGAGGAGGCCCTTGCCGGGGTGAAGGCGGGACTGGTGCGTGGGGACAGTGGTTTTTACACCGACGAAATCCTCAGTTCCCTGGAGGAGCGGGGACATCCTTACATCATTGCCGCCAAAGCTTACCCCAATCTCAAGCACGAGATCCGGGGCATGAAGGACTGGGTGAAAATCTGCCCCGGCATTGCGGTGAAGGAATGGTGGCATCAACCCGCCAACTCGAAGGCCCGAGCCCGGCGGCATATCGTCGTTCGCAAGCAGATCAGCCGTCGTCTGCACGCTTCAGGGAAGCTGCTCTTCGAGGATCTTCCCGACTACCGCTTCAGTCTGCAGGTGACCAACCTCGACCTTCCCTTGGATCAGATATGGAACATCTACAATAGCCGGGCCGACTGTGAGAACAGGATCCTGGAACTCAAGGAGGACTTCGGACTCGACGCCTTCTGTCTCCAGGACTTCTGGGCCACGGAAGCCTCCTTCCGCTTCATCATGGCCGCATACAACATCATGAGCCTGTTCCGTCACTTCGCCCTCAACAGCCATAATACGGCAACTCTGGGAACGCTGCGTTCCTATTGCTTTGCAATAGGAGGATGGGTCAGCCAACACGCCCGACAGAGAGTGCTCAAACTCTCGCTTCCTCGCTCAAAACGCCCCTGGATGGACTCCATCTTCCGAAAAATCGATGCCAGTCCTCCTCCGTTCCATTACTCTAAGGAAGCGCTGATTAAATCGCCTATTTCAAAGTTTGGCTGATTTTGGAGTGGAGGAAGAGATTGGAGTGATAAATATGATCATCTGTCAACGCGTGTGGCTCCGGGAGGGGCAGTTTTTAGCGGTGGCAGGGTGCCGATGATGTGATCCATTGGCTGCGAAGGAGGGTATTTCTGGTGATTTCATGCCATCTGGGCCCTGCGGAGTATGCGTCCGGCAATGACCAGATTGGCTAGGGCGAAGAGGCTGTGAAG
>JBEAOJ010000018.1:0-4913 GCA_041164985.1 Verrucomicrobiota bacterium
CTTTTCCGTAAATCCGTTCAACCAAAAACTGCTCCTGCTGAATTAGAGCTTTCTTATTTCGATTGAGCGCGGCGAGAGCCGAGGCTTCGAGCGAGTCGGCAGATACCGCATTTACGAAAGGTGTTTCGGCTCCGCTTGTTATGCCAGAAGCGGATGCAGCCACCAAAAGAATATATGCGATGGTTTTCATTTTATTGCCTAACGTCCCCGATCACCGGTTCCTGCCCGTGACGCGGCTAACTGTTCGGTGGATCGCACTATTCGAATGTATTTGTTATTTGAAAAGCCAAGCAACTGTCGCAAAGCAAATTCCGAAAATCATAAAAGACATCCCAAACGCAAAAAGAATGAAACTACGCTTCGATAAGCCGGGTTCCAGGACTGATGTGGACATCACTGAGGGATCGTAGAATACTTTGATATCTTTTCCTTTTGGATACTTCTTTACAAATCGCTCAGCAAATCCCTGTCCTGCTGAAACGCTCTTCATGCCAAAGGCAACCATATCTCCCTCGTATTTTTGTCCTTTGATAAAATATGAGTATTTGATTCCAGGAGAATAGGATGAGCCACGTTTACTGCCGGAGCGCCGCTCGACTTCCGAGTATATAACAGTCCCATTTGTATACGGCCAACTTCTACTGTCGTAGGCGTGAACAATATTGCGAACTCCAAATCCTGCCACGATTCCACCGGCAAGAATGAACACTGCGAAGAATAGGGAAACTATAGGCATATTTATTCCGAACGTCAAAGGTGTGGCACCGGCTACCGGGAGCGTAACTCCGCAACAGGGTTAAAGGTTTTAATTACGGAAGTCATTTCGACTAGGAACGGGTAGCCGGTTGTCCACCACCGTCTTGTTCGCTCTTCTTTTTCTTTTCTACGCGATCAATTAGAAAATAGCACTCGTAGATCTTGTGTTTGGACGCGGTAAGCATGGAGGTTTGATCGCGGGTCGTGTCCTGTAATGATCCTATGTGAATATCCATCTCTCGAAAATCATCATTTGCCGAAAAGCCGTTGATCCACGTCCATTGCCCGACTATATGGATTCCGTATGAATCACTCGTCCATGTTCCTTTGATTGTTCGTCCGCTTATGCCAAGCGGCTCAAGTAGAAACGTTTTGTCTGGGGCAAATATGTAGATCGATGAGCCATCAGAGATACACAGTTCTTGCTTCCCCAAGATGCTCTCGGGCTTTATCAACTCCCCCGCAAACAAAGGAAGCGAGAAAAGCAGCGAAATCATTACGGCTATCGTTTGGTTCTTCATATTCATTGTGACACGCGGGGAAGTGTATTCTTGGAATTTTCTTAGCGAACGTATTTTAGAATTATATGTCATTCTATTATAATAATGGAATAGATCTGCGAGATTAACAAATGAGTTATTCGCTATTTTCAGAGGGTGATGACGAGACGTAGAAGAAAAATAAGCCGTAACAAATCAGCGACTGGCGAACACATGGCCGTGAGAACGGCTTGGATAGACTGAACGAATGTTCAGGCCTCAAGGATGAGCCGAACAGGATCGAGCAAATCAAAGCTGATAGGACTGCATAGCAGCCGCAGCATGAGCGAGTGGCTTGGGAAAAGCCCTAGTTCAAATGCGGAGCAACGGCCGGGCAAGCCAACTTAGGAAAGGGGGCGATTTTGCGGGATGCGGATTAACCCAAAATTTGCATTCGGAGCCGAACACAAGATGAAAGCATCGTTAGAAGAGTTAAAAAGTTAAAGCGTTACAAGGTGGATCCGGAGCATCCCGCTCATATTCTTTGGGGGATGGCAAGTTCAGAGAAAGCATGGTCCCTGCATGCCACAAGGATCCGGAGCTAGGTGCCTCATTCAGCACGTTGTAACCTTTCTAACTTTTTAACGGTTTTAACTTCGGAAGGAATCACCAATCAGGTGAAGCGTCCAAAACTATGAAACCCTCCCTATCGCAAAAACTGGGATCAATATCCCAATCCTGTCCGGAAGTCCTGGATCCAGACGACCAGCCAGGCGGCGGCCCGGCCGCAGAGTTCGAGGAACTCCGTTGAGTTGGTGACAAGGCTCGCCCAGTAGGCCTCGCAGATCCGTGAGCGGCTGGTTGCAAGCAGGAGCCCCGTGATGATGAGGAGGTTGATCAGATAGATCACCGTCAGCGAAAAGAAGGTGCCTCCGTAATGGAGGTCGGGCTGGCCCTTGGTGATGAGCAGGAACGTGAAGACAAGGTGGAAGGCGAGTGTCAGTCCCAGCACCAGGAAGAGGACCCAGCGCAGGGAATCGACTCCCGCGGTGAGGTGGCTCCCTTCATGGATCCGGTCGATCAGCCGTGCTGACAACGCGAGCACACCATAGAGGGTGGCGGCCAGCACGCTGTAGATGGGGAAGAAATAGGGGGAGAGGATGATCCAGGTATTCACCCGGTCGGTCAGAACATGTCCCCCCTCCAGGCTGACATGGAAGCGGTTCGCCACCGTGCCGCCGAAGAGCTTCACCCAGAGCGCATGCGTCACCTCATGGCCGAAGACATAGGGAAGCATGAGCGTCTTTCTGGGGACCACGGCAAAGAGGATGCCAAAGATCAGGAGTCCCGCGGCGAAGCATCCGAAGGAGCGGTTCGCGAGCAAGCCGCTGTGCACCGAGGCGGCGAATGCCTGCAGGAAGCTCTCCGTGAGAATCAGGCAGACGGGAAGCAGAAGCATCCCGATAAGGAACTTGAGAAGCTGCTTCGTGGCCGGACTCCCATTCCTTGAGCCGATTGAGGGGTTCTCCTCGATCTCCCCGTGCTCACGGAACGAATCATCGTATCCCTCCCGCTCCTTGCGGAAAGGCGATGGCGAGGGGGAGGGCTCCAAATCGGGGAAGAGCTCGCCCGAGAGGGTTGCCGCGTCGGAGCGGACGCGCCGCCGCGGGTTCGCCGAAGCCGGGCGCCCCCCCTTGTTCCGCGCCGTGCCGCCGCCCTGGGGGGAGTTGCGGCGAGCCACGGGAAGCGGGTATCGACTTAAGCCCGGCCCATGTAGGCGCCGGTGCGGGTGTCGACCTTGACGATCTCACCCTCCTTGATGAAGAGGGGAACCTGAATGACCTTGCCGGTCTCGAGCGTCGCGGTCTTCATCACGTTACTGGCGGAGTCACCCTTCACGCCCTCGGGGGATTCGGTGACCTTCAGATTGGCGGAGGCTGGGAGGTCGACGGAGACGGCGCGTCCCTCGACGTAGAGGATCTCGACCTGCATGTTCTCCACGAGGAAGTCCTTGGCGTCGCCGATGAGTTCGGGTTGGAGCGTGATGGTCTCGAAGGTCTCGGGATCCATGAAGTTGTATCCCTCCTGGTCGGAGTAGCTGAAGTCGAGCTTGGTGCGCTGGACATCGACGAGCTCCACCTTTTCCGTGGAGGCGAACCGGACGTCGGCGGACTTTCCGGTGCCGATGTAGCGGATGATGAGCTGGACGAAGGCGCGGAGGTTGCCGGGGGTGCGGTGGGTGACTTCAAGGACGATGGCGGCGTTGCCGTTGTACTTGATGGCCATTCCCTTGCGGAGGTCGTTTGCGAGTGCCATGGAGCGTTGGGTTTTAGATGAGTTTGAGTCGGGAGAGATCCTGGGAATCGACCACGCCGAGGGGCTTCCCATCGGCATCCGTGACCACGAGATCGTCTATGCGATGCTGTTCTAGCACCAGGAGCACCTCGGCGGCAAGTTTGTCGGCGCCGATGGTCACGGGGTTCACCGTCATCACCTCGCCGACGGGGCGGGTGCCGATCGCGGGGTCGGACGGGAACCGGCGGGCGAAATCGCCGTGGGTGAAGATGCCGGCGAGGCGGCCGTCTCCGTCCGTCACCAGGGCGGCACCCGCGCGCTTCGCGGTGAGGATCTTCAGGACGTCGAGGACGGTGTCGGTCGCCTTCACGAGAGCGGCGTCCTCCCCTCCCCGCATGATGTCGCGGACCTTGAGCAGGAGCGCGCGGCCGAGGTTGCCTCCCGGGTGGAAGCGTGCGAAGTCGTCACGGCTGAATCCCCGTTCCTCGAGCAACACCATGGCCAGGGCGTCGCCCAGGGCCAGCATGACGGTCGTGCTGGAAGTGGGGGCGAGGTTGTGGGGGCACGCCTCCCGGGAGACCGAGACATCAAGGACGATGTCGCTCGCTTTGGCGAGGGAGGAGGCGGTGTTGCCGGTGAGGGCGATCTTTTTGACATCGAAGCGTGCCAGGGCGGGCAGCACGCGGATGAGTTCCTCGGTCTCGCCGCTGTAGCTCAGCGTGAGGATGACATCGCCGTCCGAAATGACACCAAGGTCGCCGTGGAGGGCGTTCAGGGAATCGAGCACGACCGAGGGGGTACCGGTGCTGGTCAGGGTGGCGGCGATCTTCCCGCCGATGTGACCCGACTTGCCGACGCCGAGGACGACGATCTTGCCCCGACGCTCGACCGCCTCCCTCAGCAGGGTGACGGCATCCGTGAACGAGCGGTCGAGACGCCCCGCAAGACGCTCCAGCTCGTTGGTTTCGATCGAAAGAACGCGTCGGGCGCGCCCAAGGGTATCCATCCGTGAAGTCTGAACGGGCCGGGCGGCTTGTTCAACGCCGAAGAGGGGGCGGGGGAGCATTCGGCAGACTTGCCCCGGATGGAACAAGGCGTCTAATGTGGGCGGATGAACGGCGCGTTCTCCCGACTCCTGATCACCGCGGCAGCCCTGCTGGCCGTTTCCACTTCCTTTGCCCAGCAGGCCAACCCGGATGCCGGGTTTGTCGCCCCCAAGCCGAAAAAGACCAGGATCGACACGACCACGGTCGGGAAACCCGCCCCCTACGACATCAACGGGGTGGTGGCGCAGGCCTTCAAGATGAAGAAGCCGCTCGAACTGGTGAACCCCCTTGCTCCCCAGACAGAGGGGGCCAGTGAGGATATCTCCTGGGATCCCGA
>JBEAOJ010000019.1:0-11234 GCA_041164985.1 Verrucomicrobiota bacterium
GGCTATCCCGCGGCGCTCGGTGCGAAGCTCGGCCGTCCCGACAAGCAGGTGATCGACATCGACGGCGACGGTTCCTTCCTGATGAATGTCCAGGAACTGGCCACCGCCCATATCGACGGCATCGCACCCAAGGTGATCATCCTGAACAACCAGCACCTCGGCATGGTGGTCCAGTGGGAGGATCGTTTCTACGAGAGCAACCGCGGCCACACCTTCCTTGGTGACCCGAGGGATCTCAGCCGCATCTATCCCGACTACCTCGGCATCTGCAAGGGCTTCGGCGTTCCCGCCGAGCGTGTCATCCTCAAGAAGGATCTGCGCGCCGCCCTCCAGCGCATGCTCGACTCGAAGGAGACGTACGTCCTCGACGTGATGACCCCCTACACCGAGCACGTGCTTCCGATGATCCCCTCGGGAAAGACCTACAAGGAGATCATTACTGAATAGGCACTGCGAAGGCAGTGCCTATGAGGCTATTAGCGGTTTAGGCTTTAGGCTTTAGGCTTTAGGCTGTAAGGGAACCCATCACTGCAGATTGAAGCATGGAAGGGATTTGTTTTTTAGCCTGCCTAGAGTCTAAAAAGCTAAAAAGCTAGACCCTCCATCTTCTCCCCATGCCTTCCTTCGTCCGCGTCCTGATCGATCGGTCCGAGGGTAGGGAGTTGGATTATGCGCTTCCCGAGGAGTTGAGGGGGAGGGTTTCCGTCGGTGAGCGCGTGATCGTGAAGGTGCGCAACAGGAGGGCGCTCGGGACCGTCCTGGAGTTGATGGAGCATTCCGATGTCCCGGGCATCCGAGCGATCGAGGGGCTTGTCGGGAACGAGAGCACCCTTCCCCCGGTGATGATGAAGCTCGCGCGCTGGATGGCCGACTATTACTGCGCCCCGCTTGCCTCCGTCATGCGCTCGATGCTCCCGCCGATGCTGCGCGGTGAGAAAATCGCGGGGAAAAAAATCCGGATGGCTGAACTTTCAGAAATGCCGCCTGCCGAGGAATGTGAACGACTTGCCAGAAAGGCTCCGAAGCAGCACGCGATCCTGGAAAGACTCCGCGCCGCGACGTCGGCGATCCCCGTGCACGAACTTCTCCGGGAGAGCGGCGGATCCGATGCCTCCCTCAGGGCCTTGGTTGCGGCGGGTTGGATCCGCTTGAGCGAGGTTCGCTCCACGGCATCACCCGGCGGCGGGGAACAGGTTCTTCCCGGAAGAATTCCCAAGCTCAATCCCGACCAGGAATCGGTCGTCGCGGTTCTTCTGGAGGCGATGGGCGGTTCGGGAGACGCGGCCGCCCAGCGACCGTTCCTTCTGCACGGGGTGACCGGAAGCGGCAAGACGGAGGTCTACCTCCGGACACTCGGCGCCGTGCTGGATTTGGGCAAAAGCGCCATTGTCCTGGTGCCCGAGATTTCCCTAACCCCCCAGACTGTCGAGCGGTTCCGGTCGAGATTTGACCATGCGGGGGGGGGCGGTGCGGGAGTGGCCGTGCTTCACAGTCATCTGACCGATGCGGAGCGCCGCGAGGAATGGATGCGCCTTCAGCGTGGGGAGGCACGGATCGCCATCGGGGCGAGGAGCGCCGTCTTCGCTCCGCTTGCCAACCTGGGCCTCATCATCGTCGATGAGGAGCATGAGAACACCTACAAGCAGGAGGAGACGCCGCGTTATCATGCGCGTGACGTCGCGGTGATGAGGGGGCGCCTCGAGGGGTGTCCCGTCCTGCTGGGAAGCGCGACTCCTTCCATCGAGAGTTATCGCAATGCCCTCACGGGAAAGTACCGCCTGCTCGCTCTTCCCAAGAGGGCCGATGGGCAGTTGATGCCGCTCATCCGGGTGGTGGACCTGCGCCTTCAGGGGAAGAGGGCCAAGTCCGACGGCGGGCTTTCGGCACCGCTGCAGATGGCCATCACCAAGAGGCTGGAGCTGGGGCAGCAGACGATCCTCTTCCTGAACCGGAGGGGATTCGCCACCTCGATGCTCTGCGAGCAGTGCGGCCATGTATGCCGCTGTCCCAACTGCAGCCTCTCCATGACGTTCCACCGGGATGAGAACCGACTCGCCTGCCATCTCTGCGGCCATGCCTCCGTCCCGCCGGAACGCTGTCCCGAATGCCGCGACCCCGGCATCCGTCACTCGGGCTTGGGGACACAGAGGGTGGAGGAGGGGATCCGCAGGGCCTTCCCCTCCGCCCGGATCGCCCGTATGGATGCCGACACGATGACGAAGCGGGGTTCCTACGCCGATGTCCTGGGCAAGTTCAGGGCCCGTCAGATCGACATCCTGATCGGCACTCAGATGATCGCGAAGGGCCTCGATTTCCCGAATGTGACCCTTGTCGGGATCATCAATGCCGATATCGGACTCCACTCGCCCGATTTTCGCGCGGGGGAGCGGACCTTCCAACTCCTCACCCAGGTTGCCGGTCGTGCCGGCAGGGGGGAGACCGAGGGGGAGGTGATCGTCCAGACATTCTCCCCGGCGAGCCCCTCCCTGCAGCATGCGCGGCATCATGATTTCACGGGCTTCTACGAACAGGAAATCTCCTTCCGTGAGACATTCCGCCATCCTCCCTTCGCAAGGATGCTCCTTGTCAGGGTGCGGGGGGTGTCGCCTGAGAGAACCTCTCATGCCGCCGCGGCCGTTGCCAAAAAACTGAAGGGTCTTGCTCCCGATTCCGTCGAGGTCTCCGATTCCGCGCCGGCGCCCCTGGAGCGCTCCCATGGCCAGTACCGGTTTCATGTCATCCTGAAGTCCGCATCCGGCGCCGTTTTGGGAAAACTGGCTCGGGAACTCCTCTCCTCCATGACGCTGCCCGAGGATGTGGTGATGACGCTCGATATCGATCCCTACTCGCTGATGTAGGAGCAGGCAGAAAGGATGAATTATGAATGATGAATGATGAAACCTGAACCAAGCCCGAGAAACGAGACCTTGGGAAGGTCGAGTTGTAGCCACCGATGGTGGACCCGAAGGGTGAGCCTTGCGGGAGCAAGCGAGTACAAATCGGGTGCGGTTCACTGCCGTAACGGATGCGAAGCAACGGCCGGGCCTGCAAAGCGCAGCGAACAGCCCTGTAAGGGCGGCACCGCTTTGCGGGAGCAAAGTGCCGTCAAACCTGAATCGGCGTAGGGCGTAGGTCAGGACATAGGTAACACTTTGGGTTTAGGACATGGGTAACACATGCCGTTGCGCGGCTTGAGTCGACACGATTGATGAACGGGCTGTTTTTGAAAAAAGCAGTTGACCGCAAGGGGGGGCGTCGTATGACAGGCGCGCTCAATCAGAAACGAACAACCGCTGGTGGTGCAACAAAACCAACCAAACCAATACCATGAACCTCCTCAAAACACTCCGCCCTGCGGCCTATGCGCTTCTGGGCATGATCGGCCTGACGCTTTCGGCGTCTGCCCAGTCCGTAAATGGACTAGTTCCTGCTCTTCAAGAGTCGGGAACAACCGTTCAATTTAGCCAAAACCAGAAAAATCTGGACCAAGCCCTTTGGAGAGGTGCTTATTATAATCTGTTTGAAGGGAATAACAATGCTCTCCAAGAACAAATTTTTACAACTTTTGGCAAAATATTCTCTGTTTTAAATGCACCTGATGTGTCACTTGATCAGTTTTCAGGGTCTTATCAGAACTTTTTGAATCAACTCAGCCCCGGTCTCTACACGACGCTGCCGACCATCCTCTTCAACAGCGCCAACGTCCAGAATACACAACTCCAGCAACGTTTTTGGGCCGTACGTGCCGGAAGAGCTCTGGATCAGTCCGTGGCTCCTGTCGCCGATGGCGGCAAGTCTGCTACCTTGAGCGGTAAGAAGGTTGTGGCCCCCGTTGCGGAACCCGAGCAAAAGTGGGTCACCTTTGCCGATGGTAACGGCATGTGGTCCCAGGCACAGAGCGTCAATAACCTCCCCGGTTACAACACCTACGGAGGTGGAGTTCAGATCGGCGCCACTTACGAGTTCCTCAAGGGTCTCAGCGTCGGTCCTTATGTCGGATACCAGGGCACCAGGGTCAACTTCAACGGCTCCAACGGTGGCGGCAGTTCCGCCACCCAGAACAGTGTGCGCTATGGATTGATGGGTGAATACCAGAAGGGTGGTTGGTACACCGACGGCATTGTCGGCGGAGCCTACAATTCGGTGGCCGTGAACCATGGCATCAACATCTCCGGCAATGGCAACACCTTCAGCTCCATGGCCAACGGGAATGTCGCCGGCGGTGAGTTCGACTCCATGCTTGGCACCGGCTATGAGTTCAAGGCTGGCAAGCTGACCTTCGGCCCCGCCACCAGCCTCCAGTACACCTACCTCCAGCTTGGTGGCACCACCGAGACCGGAGCCGGCCCTCTGAATCAGACCATCGGTTCCCAGAATGCCTCCAGCATGCTCTATACACTCGGCGGCCAGGCCTCCTACACCATCGACCTGACCCAGAGCGTGAAGCTTCAGCCCTTCGTCAGCTTCGCTTGGCAGCATGAGTTCCTGCAGAACGGCTACAACCTGACCTCCTCGATCCTCGGTCAGAGCTACAACTACCAGACCACCAATCCCGGCCGCGACCAGTACATCGCCGGCATCGGTGGCAACCTCGTGCTCAGCAAGAGCATCAGCGCCTACGCGATCTGCAACCTGATCAACGGCGACCAGAGGATCTTCAGCCAAGCCATCTCCGGTGGCATCAACTGGAAGTTCTAAGAAGTTTCGGTAGGTTTCAGTTCATTGGTACTGGTTTGATAACAGAGAGAGGGAGGCGTGAAAGCGCCTCCCTCTTTTTTGGCTAATCCTAGTAAGCGGTGCTGTCCTGCAGGGTTCCGCTTCGCGGACTTACCTAGTGATCCGGTTTCTGAAGCCAGAGTTCAGCGGAGAGGGCGGAGATCGCGGCGGCCACCTCGGCCTCCTTCTTGCTGTGTCCATCGCCCGTGCCCAGAACCACGCCCTCCCAGACCACCCGGCAACCGAAGTTCTTCAAATGCTCAGGGCCGCTTTCGTGGAGGATCTCATATAGAGGGGCGCATGGGGCGAGTGACTGTAGCAGCTCCTGCAGTTTTCCCTTGGGATTGATCTCCTCGGGTTGCAGGGAAACCGTTTCCAGGTCCCCCGCCGCCACCCTCAGGATGAAGCGTTCGGCGGCTCGGATCCCTCCGTCCATGTAGATCCCACCGACCAGTGCTTCAAAGGCATCCCCGAGCGTCGATGCCCGCTCACGGCCGCCGCTTGACTCCTCTCCTCGGCCCATCATCAGGTGCTCGCCGAGGCGCAGGGTGCGGGCATGCTCCTTGAGCGCCGTGCGCGAGACCAGACGGGTACGGATCTTGGTCAACTGCCCCTCGGTGAAGTCGGGAAAGCGTGAGAAAAGCTCCTCCGTGATCACGAGCTGAAGGACGGCATCGCCGAGGAACTCGAGCCGCTGGTTATCGAAGGGGTAGTCCTTGCGCTCCAGCGAGATGCTTGCGTGGGTGAGCGCTTCTGCCAGGAGCAGGGAGTTGCGGAACTTGTAGCCGATCCGCTCCTCGAGCGGATTCATCAGGTGTTCGGCAGCCAAGGATTTCGTGTCCATCGGAGTGACAAGTAATGCGGCTGCCGAATCGTGTCGCAAGAGAAAAGGACGGTGGCGTAACCGAGGCGGTGGAGAGGCGTCGTTCTCCAAGATACGAAGAAATCGGCAAAAAGAGATTTTTCATTTTGCACGGAAGCCTCCTTGCGGGTAGAACAATTGACCCTGCAAGTCAGGGCGATTGGATCGGTAGCTCAATGGTAGAGCAGTTGACTCTTAATCAATTGGTTGAAGGTTCGAGTCCTTCCCGGTCCACCAAGTTTTTATAAGGGTCCAGGGGCGATTGGCCTTTACTAGATTTCATTCTCACGGTGCGCTCTTACAACTAATCTTCTCACCAATGGGCAGTGGGGCACACTGGCGGCTGTTTCATGAGAAGATCTCAAAGAAACATACTCCGATTGGATTCCGTCGACATAGCCGCCGGGAATTGGGCGGCAATGGTTTCAGTGTGTCAGTTTTTTGATGGCAGATGCTCTGCGCAGTAGTCGGAGCCGTTGGATGCCACGCGGAACTCCAGTTCGGGATTGCTGACATCCGTTCGCCCGCATTGCTCGCAGCGGTGAAGGGGTTCGCTCCCCCCGGTGGAGGCTGCCTGCCGGGAGTTTGCCATTTTCGGGGTTCGTATCCGTGGTGCAGTGAGTCCGAAGTTGCCCAGAAGTTGCCGATGGAAGAAGAGAAGGTAATTCAGGGTGGATGCACCGAGCGTGGCTGCGACGATCAGCGGTTGACCCAGGGTTGCCATGAGCATGATTGCCGCGCTGAAAAGGGCCAGCCAGGCGATCTTTACCGGGATGACGAAGAAGACGAGTACCTTGAAGTCGGGATAGAGAGTGGCAAAGGCCAGCATCAGGGAAAGGTTCAGGAATGTGTTCGCCCTTCCCAGGACGGCTCCGCTTCCCTTCAGAGTGAAAAGAAAATTCACCAGTGTACAAAGGATGACTCCCGACACGTAGAACAGGGTGAGCCTAGAGGCGCCCATTGCGGCTTCCAGGCCGTCACCCAGATAAAGAAGAAAGAGGAGGGCAAAGAAGATCCAGAAGGGACTCAGCGTCTCGGGGATGAAGATCCAGGTGACGAGACGCCAGATTTCGCCGTTGAGGACCAGTCTGGGATCCAGTTCCAGCATCGAGAGGTAACCCGGTGCCAGCAGATGCAGGATGAATACCAGGGCGTTGAAGAGAGCCACGTAACGTATCAGGCCGGGAATGGCACATCGGTCGGCCAGTGACTGCAGGCGCTGGGAAAAACGGATCGGCATGGGGTGTGATAGTGGCAGTATGGGAGTGGATTTGGAATGACGAATGGTATTCGCATGAAACTAAGCGGTGTTTCCAATCGTGGTTTGTCATCTTTATAACAGGGGAAAATACCGATCCTTTGCGGAGGCTCCGTTCCCATTTGTGCGGATTTTCTGGGTTCATCCACAAAACAATTGTGCAATGCATTGCCCGGCCCGAATCAACCGTTGCTCAACCCGAATCAACCGTTGCTCAAAATAAGCGAAAACATCCCATCTTTTTGGTGGAAAGTGATCAGGATGCTAGTAAGTTGCACTTATGGGGCTCCCAGAGGAAATTCCCAATATCACACAGTTCCCGCTTTCTCCAAGGATGGCGCGGGGCGTCGATGTGTCTGCTGAAAGTCAGGAAAAACCCAGTGTTGGAACGGTCAAACGATCCTTAACCCCTCTGCAAAATACCAAGGTTGAGTTCTGGCATCAGGGGGAGCG
Organism: Verrucomicrobiota bacterium; assembly: GCA_041164985.1. Classification (GTDB taxonomy): domain Bacteria; phylum Verrucomicrobiota; class Verrucomicrobiia; order Chthoniobacterales; family UBA6821; genus UBA6821. The sequence continues at coordinate 7,290 of JBEAOJ010000019.1, forward strand.
TTCCGTGGAGCGCCAGGTAACAGTTCCCAGAAAAAGGATCGACCATGCCCGTCGGTCTGATCAGATGGGAGTCCTGATGATCATCATTGCAATGGTTATCCTGGCCCTGGGGGCGGCGGCAATGCATCTGAACAACAAGAAATACTCCTTTAACGGATCGCTTGGCAAAAAGAGTGTCACGCCGATGGTTGATTTCTATCAGGGCAACCAGGCATTCAGCAAAAAAGTGAAGGATGAAAAGACAGGAAGCCGCACTTCAGATTTACCCGTGCCCGAGGCGAACGATGATTTTGAGATCTCGCTTCAGGCACAAATGGCGAGCATGAACCAAAAGTTGGAGAAGATGCGTTCCCAAAAACTGCTTGAAGAGCCTCCGATTCCGATGCCCGACAAAGGTCCCCAACCTGCCCCGATCATCGGCGTCCGCCCCACCGAAACCAAAAACTTCAAGTCACCCCTTGAGTTCAACGGGATGCTTCCAAAGACATTGCAGCAGGGAGAATGATGTCCCGTCGGAACGGGACTTGGTTTGATATGCGGATGCGGTTGGGCTTGTTTACACGGCTCCTTCATTCCACGGTGATGATCACGGCCGTCGTGTTATCCCGTCCGGAGCGTTCGATCGCCTCGCCGACGAGATGCAGGGCGGGGGGTGTTCCCTTGGGGCACTCGGCGAGGACTTCGGGCAACTGGTCGTTGTAGAGGGCGTCAGTGACGCCGTCGGTGCAGATGAGAAAGCGGTCTCCGGGACGGCACGGGGTTTCACCGACCTGCGGGTTGACGAACTGGTTCCCCGCGCCGAGCGCTTTCTGGAGGCGGTTCTTTGCGGGGTGTGACTTGGCCTCCCGTTCGCTGATCTGACCGGTCCGCTGGAGCCAGCCGACATGGGTGTCATCCTCGGTGAGCTGAACGATCCCTCCCGCCGCGGGCAGATGGTAGATCCTTGTGTCGCCGATGTGGGCGAAGTGCATGGTATCCTCCGAGAACCAGCAGATGCTCAGCGTCGCCCCCATGCCGCGACACTCCTCGTAGCTTTCGCCGAGGTATTGGAGCGCCCCGTGGATCTCGGCGAAGAGGGCCTCGAAGGCGGCATTGTAGCCGATCGGGCGACCCTCGCCCCTTCGTCCGAGCAGGGGAGGGAATCTCCGGGTGATCTTCTCGACTGCGATCCTGCTGGCGAATTCCCCCGCCTTGGCCCCTCCCATTCCGTCGCTGACGGCAAAAAGAAGATCGGAGTTACCCGTCGCGGCGCTCCCGTTGCGTCCCAAGTGATGCACCTCCCGTGAGTCGATGGAGAGACCGAGGAAGGCATCCTCGTTATTCGGTCGGACGGGTCCCTGCTCCGAGCATCCCGACCAACCGAGCCGGATCGATCGGATCGCCGGAGGTGTGGTCGCGGACTTGCCGGCCTTCGATTGATCCAGCAGGGTGGCGAACTCGAAGTCGATCAGGCAGAAGCGGCCGAGTTGCTGGCTGTAGGTGACGTTGCGGATGTCGGCGTCGTCATGGCGCACACCGTATTCCTCGAGCTGCGCAAAGAGTTCCTTGCAGCGTTCCTCGTCGAGTTGGTCGACGCGGGAGCCGCAGTTGGTGGTGACGAGAAGCAGTTTCTCCGGATCCGCCGAGATCACCCTGGGAACGAACCCGCAACCGGCCTGCTTGAGATGCTTCAGGATGCGGACCTCGTTCTCGAAGCGCTCCTCCGCCTTGGGGCCGTGGAAGGCCTTCCGGACGCTTCCGTCGAAAGCGATCTGCACCGTGGCGCGCTGGGTATCCTTGACGGTGATCATGGAAGCAATGGTAAGGACAAAACCTGAAACCTGAAACTGGAAACCTGAGGAGTCCAAGATGCCATCGGGCATGCTTTCAGAGGGGCTGGGGCATTGCCGGCGCTCGACGCTCGACCCTTGACACTCGACTTCTGCGGCCATGGCGCAGAAATCTCCAGTTTGGCATCAAAGTTGCTTGATCCCATACAGGCCGACTCTAAAGTCGGTCGCAGCCAGCTTCGCCGTCTGTCCGCACGGCGCCGGCTGATCAAAAAAAGACAGCAGGACACCACAAACCACCCCACATCATGGCCAAGTACAAACTCGAATACATCTGGCTCGACGGATATGAGCCCGTTGCCAACCTCCGCAGCAAGACCCAGATCAAGGAATTCTCGAAATTCCCCGCACTGAAGGATCTCCCGATGTGGGGATTCGACGGCAGCTCCACCCGTCAGGCCGAGGGCAAGAGCTCCGATTGCCTCCTCAAGCCCGTTGCCAGCTACCCTGATCCGACCCGCGAGAACGGACTCCTCGTCATGTGCGAGGTCCTTCTTCCGGACGGCAAGCCGCATCCCTCCAACTCCCGCGCCACCATCAAGGATGACCCGGACACCTGGTTCGGATTCGAGCAGGAGTATTTCCTCTACAAGAACGGCCGACCCCTCGGCTTCCCCGGCGAGGGCGGCTTCCCCGAGCCCCAGGGCAAGTTCTACTGCGGCGTCGGTTTCTCCAACGTCGGTGACATCGCCCGCGAGATCGTCGAGGAGCACCTCGACATCTGCCTCGAGGCCGGCATCAACCATGAGGGCATCAACGCCGAAGTGGCCAAGGGCCAGTGGGAATTCCAGATCTTCGGCAAGGGCTCCAAGAAAGCCGCCGACGAGGTGTGGCTCGCCCGTTACATCCTCCAGCGCGTCTGCGAGAAGTACGGCGTCGACGTCGAGTACCACTGCAAGCCCCTCGGCAAGGACTTCGACTGGAACGGTTCCGGCATGCACACCAACTTCTCCACCAAGTTCATGCGTGAGAAGGGCGGCAAGAAGTACTTCGAGAAGCTCATGGCCGCGTTCGACAAGTACAAGAACGAGCACATCGCCGTGTACGGCCCGGACAACCATCTCCGCCTGACCGGCCTCCACGAGACCCAGTCGATCGACAAGTTCAACTACGGCGTGGCCAACCGCGGCGCCTCCATCCGCGTCCCTCACAGCTTCGTGAACAACGACTACAAGGGCTATCTCGAGGATCGTCGTCCCAACTCCCAGGGCGACCCCTACAAGATCGCGAGCCGCGTCCTTCAGACCATCTCGACCGTTCCGACCAAGTAATCCGTAAGGGATCAATCAAACGTCAAGCCGCCATCCCGCAAGGGGTGGCGGCTTTGCTTTTTCCGCCGCAGGAGAAGATGAGGCCCGCTTGAACCCGGATTTTGCAATGGAACCATGACAACAGGTCTGGAGCTTTCACCAAGATGTTGACGTGAAGTGAAGGGAAAATAATCAGGAAAACAGGAAATCAGGAAAGGAAAGAGAAAGGGATAATTGTTAGCGCCGAGAATATTCACTCATCCGAGACTTGCCCGCAGGGGTCGCTCTCTGGAGAGGGGGCGGTAATCAATAACACCCAGCAACCTGACCATGAGATCCAGTTCTTGGGCACACACCTGCCAAGTTCCCTCCATTCCTGATTTCCTGATGAAATTCTTTGTGGATCTCCCCTCTAATCCAAAATCTGGGTTCACCGATTCAACTTTTCACCCCGCCGTTGCCGTCGCATACTGGAGGCACGATGCAGATCTATATCGACGGAGTTTTTTACCCTGAGTCCGAGGCCAAGGTTTCGGTCTTCGATCACGGCCTTCTCTACGGGGATGGCGTCTTCGAGGGCATCCGCTTTTACAACGGCAGGGTCTTCCGCCTGGAGGAACACATCGAGCGCCTCTACAAATCGGCCGCGGCGATCTGCATGGTGATCCCGCTCGATCGCAAGCAGATGACCGAGGCTCTGCTCGAGACGATCCGCCGCAACGAACTCAAGGACGGTTACATCCGCCTCGTCGTGACGCGCGGCAAGGGGAATCTGGGCCTGAGCCCCGAGCATTGCCCGAAGCCGACCGTCATCATCATCGCGGCGAAGATCACCCTCTATCCCGCGGAGAGCTACGAGAAGGGAC
>JBEAOJ010000020.1:0-3989 GCA_041164985.1 Verrucomicrobiota bacterium
AGGCGCCTGGGAAGGCGGCTTAATCATTCGTGACCGAAAGGCCGCGAAGTCCTGAGTCCCACAGGACGAGAACCAAGCGCCTGGGAGGTGCGCGGAAGATCACACGATAGCGTGACCCGCAGGGCGGCGCGGCTTTGCGGGAGCAAACGAACCCTTGGGATGGGTGAGTAGGACTGCTGAAAGCAGCCTCAAAGAGGCGAGCCTTGCGGTGGCAAGCGAGTTCAAAGTGCCGTCAAATGCCTGGTCGGGGACGACCGGCAGATAATAGACTACGATGAAATCGTAGCCCGCTAGGGCGCCACGGCTTCCGGGAGGAAGTGGCGTCAACTCAAGGGCTAAATACAGGGGGTACGATCACTGCCGCTTCAATGATCGGCAAATAGATCGGCAATAAAATGGATTTCGGATGATATTCTATTATTCATCCTTGCTAGGGAAGCGCTGATGAAATCGCATAGTATCGATTCGCTATGAAAATCCTCATCACAGGCGGAAGCGGCTTCATCGGAAGTCATGTCGTGGAGCACTATCAGGATCGAGCCGAGATCGTGGTCTTGGACAACCTGCGTACCGGTCATCGCACGAATCTGGACGGGTTGAAGTGCCTCTTCGTGGAGGGATCGATACTCGACCGACCCCTGCTCGACGAACTCATGGCCGGCACAGACTACGTCTTCCACCTCGCCGCCATGGTGAGCGTGCCGGAATCGATGGCCCTGCCCGGAGAGACCGTCGATCTGAACGTCCACGGTCTGCTCAATGTCCTGGAGGCCGCCCGCAAGCACGGTGTCAAAAAACTCTGCTTCGCCAGCTCCGCCGCCGTCTACGGCGAGAACCCGATCCAGCCCAAGCTAGAGACCATGGCGCCTGATCCCCGCAGTCCCTACGCGATCACCAAGCTTGACGGCGAATACTACTGCGGACTCTACGCCCGCGAGGGATGGCTCTCCACGGCCTGCCTCCGATTCTTCAATGTCTTCGGCCCGCGTCAGGATCCCGGCAGCGCCTACGCTGCCGCCGTCCCGATCTTCCTCCACCGCGCACGCAAGGGAGAGCCGATTACCATCTATGGGGACGGAGGACAGACCCGCGACTTCATCTTCGTGAAGGACATCGTCGGGGCGCTCGCTTTCGCCGCGGAGACCAAAGGGGTGGAGGGGGTCTTCAACGCCGGGTATGGAAAATCCATCACCATCGCGGAACTGGTGGCCGAGATCCTGAAGCTCACCGGATCCTCATCGGAAGTGCTTCACGAACCCGTCCGGGCCGGAGACATCCGCCACTCCACCTCCGATGCCTCGAAACTCCTCGGTGCGGGATGGAGGCCCCTCTTCGACGTCCCGAAGGGCCTCGCCCAACTCATCGCGGGGTAGACCCGGATATATTGTAACAGGAGGGTGTTAACAGGCTTGGAGTGTTGAGCTGGATGGTGACGGGAAGTGGAGAAAAAACGCCTCTCGCTTTTTTGAGAGGGTGCGAGGGGTCGGGTTGGATTTGAATCACTAAGGGGGATCCAAGGGCAATCCAAGGAGGGAAACGCAGGGAGGGGGCAGCGCTTCCTTAGACTGTTAGGTCACTTGACTGATCTGTGGTGATGGGTGATGGGAATTCGGTAATTGAGGCAGAGAAACTGAGCACTGTAGATCCCTGCCAGTGTCTTTGTACGCGAAATTTGGTTTCACCCCATCACCTCCTGCATTTGTATTCCCCACGTGGGTCCAACTTGGCTATTTTCCGTGTGGTGAAGTCATTCGATCACTATATGCCTCCGGCTCAGTTTACGAGTGAAGCAAGCCACTGAAAACGAAGAGGCACATATGAAAATCACTATTAGTAGTCCGGACGGGCTGGGGGATTTCATTCTGCGGATTCCGATGGTCACCGCCCTCCGGGAGGCGGGGCATGAGTTGCAGTTGCTGCTTCGTCAGCCTGCGGCATCCCTGGCGGAGGAAGTTTTTCCTGACCTGAAAAGGCTGGAGATCTCCGTCGATCCCTACCACGAGGAGGTGAGAAAGAAGCGGAACCCATTCCGTCCGGAACAGGAGGCAATCCGGAAATTCCGGCCTGATCTCTACGTTGCCGCGCCATTTGCCCTGACCTTCTTTGACGAAGTCTGGCTGGAGCAGAACAAAGGCGCTGTTCCCGTGGCTGGATTCACGACGCGGGAGGATTTCTGGCCAACGGGTACGATTGCTGACCCACGGAAGCTTTCCTCGGGTTTTCAGACGGGGGTGGATGTTCCTGTCGCGCTTCCGGATTTGGAGAAGAATCGGATGCTTGGCTCGGCGATCTTGGGAAGGGAACTTCCTGCCGAGGCGCCGCATCTACAGCCAAGCCATCAAGCTGCCCTTCGAGCCCGCCAGATCCTTGCCGCCCACGGCCTCGAGGAAGGAGGCTATTGGGTCGCCTGTGTCGGGGGACGGAGTGGTCTGATGATGAAGGACTGGGGTGAAGCCAACTGGAGTGAGTTTCTGGCCAAGATATCCCAAAAAGATGATCGTCCGATTGTCTTCTTGGGGAACACGAAGGAGTGGGAGTCGATCGAGAGGATCCGTGCCGGAATGAGCGGCTCTGTGAATCTGGCGTCGGAACCTCCCCAACTTTCCGTGTCTCTGGCGCTCCTTGCAATGTCCCGTGGCTATGTCGGCCGGGACTCCGGTGTGATGCACATGGCCGCTGCGGTAGGGCGATCCGTTCTGGCCGCCTACGGAGGCGGACACTGGGGCAGGTTCTTCCCCTCCTCCGGCCCTGCCGTGGTGGTTTCCCAAGCGATGTCATGCCGGGGCTGCAACTTCTCCTGCCCGCATGAGCGTCCTCACTGCATCACCGGGATCAGTATGGAGACAATGCTGGAGGGATGGGGGAGGCTTCCTGATGTCCATGGGGTGGAGGTTCTTGAGCAGGCGTTTGATCCCGTGCTTGATGCCTTCCCTGCGTCGGAGGCCCATGCCTTTGCCATTTCAAAACAGCACGCGGCAAGAGAAGATGCCGCCAAGATGAGGTCGCGGGGATTCTTAGGGGGATTCTTTGGAGTGTAAAGGGAGGTAGCGTGCGCAGCGGGAGGATAGAAGAGAGTCCTTACTTGATTTTCCGAAAAAAAGTCCTTACTTTATTTCCATGCAAGCCACTCTTACCAGCAAGGGGCAGATCACGATTCCCGTTTCATTGCGCAGGAGGCTGAAGCTCCATGCTGGGGATCGTTTGGAATTTGACGAGAAGGCCCCGTTTTTAAAGGCTGCCAAAGCGATCCAACCCAAGGCTTGGGAGAAGTTCAGGAAGGGGTGGATTGATCCCTTCAAAGGGATGACCTCCGCCGAGGTTCTCGAGGAGATCCGCGGTACGGTCGAGTTGCCGAAAGCGAAGTGAAAACCGCTATCGATTCATCGGTTCTCTGGTGCATCCAAAAGCAGGAGCCGGGACATGAACGATGGCAGCAGATCCTGGAAAACGCTGCTTCAGGGGGGCAGTTGTGCATTTGTCCGGTAACTTTTTCCGAAATCTCACCGGGGCGACCAAGTGCAAGGGAGGTGATGGATGGCCTTTCTCTGCTGGCTATCTCCTACGAGGAGATCGAACCCGAGGCAGCTCATTTGGCGGGCAGTATTTTTCTGAACTATCGCCGGCAAGGCGGTCCGAGAACGCAAATGATCCCGGATTTTCTGATTGCTGCCCATGCACAGGTTCAATGCACGCATTTGGCAGCAATTGATCGCGGATACCTTAGGCGCTACTTTCCCAAGGTGAAACTGTTGCAGCCCTGAACAGCGAAGATGAAGTTGCGCTTCGCGATCTGATTTGGAAAAGCACAGGATGAGCGGAGCATTTCCACTGACAGAGTCCGTTTTAGGTTTAGGGCCTGTTAAGAATAAAATGGCGGGATGGCGCGAGGAGGAGATGAGGTGCAGGACAAGGCGCGAAAGAGGGAGTGTAGTCACAGCACTACACGACCGAAAGAGCAACGCTGGCCCTGCGCCTCAGCAACCCTCGCC
>JBEAOJ010000021.1:0-3440 GCA_041164985.1 Verrucomicrobiota bacterium
GGTTCTCGATCGGCACCCGCTTGGAAGCCAGCCACGCCTCGAACTCTTCGCTCGTGCTCTCGCGGCCAAGAAACTGCTCGAAGGTGTTGAGATTGATCGGGAAATTCCAATAGCGCCCGTCGGAGTAGCTTAGGATCTTGTATTCGACGGGATGCCACTCGGTGAACTGCGAGAGATACTCGACGATGCGCGGGGCATTGGTTCGGAAATAATGCGGGCCGTATTTGTGAACGAGAACCCCGGCCTCATTGTATTCATCCTGGGCATTGCCCCCGATGTGCCCGCGCTTCTCAACGATCGTGCAGCGCGCTCCAAGCTGGCTGGAGAGTCGCTCGGCAAGAACAAGACCCGAAAACCCTGCTCCAATAATGAGAAAACGTGGAGACACTGCAGAATGGAGGATCAAGGATTAGGAATGAAGGGGGCCAAAAATAATAGAAGTGCGAGGATTATGGCTTATGAGGCAGGTTATCCTCTAGTGGACTTCATCAACCCGTGAATCAGGGCGCTCGCCTCACTTGCAAGCAACTGAACGAAATCCACTTTGGATTTTGATGCCAATTCCTTGTCCTGAATCACGTAGCAAATGGATCGCACCTCCCCCGAAGATCCCTTGGCAATGTTGTAGAAATTCAGTTTCTCCGTTTTGTGCATTCGATCAAAACCTTCAGCAAGGTTGTTCATCACAGAGACTGCCGCACGTTGAACTTGGTCACGGAGGGAATAGTCATGTGAAAGGGGTTTCTCACGGCACATTTGATAGACCGCATTCGTCAGCTCCCTCGCTTTTTGCCATGCTTTGAGATCTTCAAACTTCATCGGTCTTGTGGGTTTTAGCCTCTCTTTAATCCTGAATCCGCAATCCACCTCATATTATCCCAAAAATCTCCTGATAATCGGCAGGAATGTCATGGCGCGGCGGTGCCATTTGGCGGCGCGTTCAATTCGCGCCTGTAGCGTCTGAATCACGGAGGGATCGAGGCCGGCGAGACCATTTTCAAGGCCGGCGAGACGTTCGCGGGAGTTCCCAAGCCTTGGCATCAGCTGTTGATCCAGAAACATCGAGATAAAGGGCCGGAGCTCCAGCTTGGCCGAGTAGCGGGTGACACGCTCACCATCGGCTTTGCTTGGGACGACGGCGTCGAGCTCCACGAGTCGTCGAAGCCCCTGACTGGCGGTTCCGGTGCTGATATCCAATCGGTCGACGATCTCATCCATCGAGAGGGGTTCCGGTGAGGCGAAAAGCAGGCCGTAGATGGATCCCAAGGAGGAGGGATTCCCAAGAAGATCGGCCAAGTCGGCGAAGATCGATGCCATCCCCTTTTGGATATCGGCCAAGCCATCCGGAAATGCTGCCGCACTTGGCGGTTGGTCCGAGGATCCTTTCGCTCTTCGTTGCGGCGCTTTGCTCGCCTTGGCCGTTGAAGCCTGAGGCATAGGGTCAACAAAGCAGAAGTTTGCAATTCTTCAATTCAAAATGAAGTGAGGTTTTTGCATTGCGCTTCCCAGCTGTTTCAACCCGGATTATGCAATAGAGCGATGTTGCCAGATTCGGATGCCTCGCCCGAATGGTGAGCCCAATGGCAAGTTAAAAACGTGAAAATGTTAGAACGTTAAAAAGGGGCTGTCATGAAGCCCTTGATCCCATTTCAGATGTCATGGGTGAGGTTCCTAAATTGCTTTATCCACCACTTTGGTTCCCAGTTATCTCGGATCCATCTTTCATCACCGAATTTGCATTCAAGGTTTTGAAGATGACTGGTTCTTCGCTGTTTTCAGTGGGTAACGACGAGATACAGAGGAATAATCAGCCGTAACGGATGCGTAGCAACGGCCGGGCCAGCCAAATCAGGAAAAGAAAGGGAGGAATGCGGGCTATCAACCACCGAGGGGATAGCCGTTGCCCATTCATGGATCTTAAAAAAGAGAGGGGCTGAATGGATATGAGGTCATGGCCTTCCAGCCCTGTCCCGACTGGCTTCGTGACCTCTCCCTTGGGAGCTCCTCAGTTCGTATATTGAACTTCCCCTCTGTTACTGAGTTCCTGATGAACCAAAAAGTGAAAATGTTACAACGTGGATTCGTGAGAAACCTGACCCGAGATTCGGGAGGGGAATGTCAGGGCAAGCGCCGTCAAAAGATGCCTGCATGAGTTCCATTCGGCCTCGGACTTAAACACCTTGTAAGCTTGTAACAGTGTAACGATTTGGCTCTTCAAGGGAATCACCAACAGTGTGAACTGTTCAAACCTGTCAACAACGCTCTATTGCGCAATCTTGGATAATTCATCATTCTACCTTAATCGTTATCCCGATGGCCACCCGCAAAGCCCCCGCAGCCGCCAAGAATCCCCACCTTCACTTCGTTACCGGAAGTGACGAGGCGGAGGTCCGCCGCAAGGCACAGGGACTTGCCGCGGAACTGGCTCCTCCGGATAGCGGCGATTTCGGGATAGAGACCATGGAGGCTCCGGCCGATACGGTCGACTGCTCGATCGAATTGGTGGAAAAAACAATCCAAGGAATCCTTACCGTCCCGATGTTCGGGGGGAAGTTGGTCTGGATGAAGGGAGTCACTTTTCTGAAGGACACCGTGCAGGGACGTTCCGAAGCCGTGCAGGAGGCTCTGGAAAAACTCCTCAAGATCCTCGAGGAGGGCCTCCCTGACGGCATCACCCTTCTCATCAGCGCACCGGAGGCGGACAAGAGACGCAGTTTTTACAAATCCCTCTCGGCACTCGCCACCACGGTCGTCAGTGACAAGCCTGACTTCGGATTCGGAGCCACCGAGGATGACGTGATCGATTGGGTCATCGGACTCTGCCGTGATCGCGGCGTACGGATCGAGGAGGAGGCCGCCGTCATCCTGGCCTCCCGGGTGGGGGCCAATACGGGCCAACTGGATGCCGAGCTCTCGAAACTCGTCACCTCCGCAGGCGATGGTGCGGTCATCAAGGAACAGCTTGTCCGGGATCTCGTCCCGGTCACCCGTGCGGGGGGAATCTTCGACCTCAGCAACGCGATCAACAAAAGAGACCTCCCTCTCTGCCTCGACACCCTGGCACAGCTCCGCCGCCAGGGGGAGAACGCCGTCGGCATCCTGCTCGCCGCCATCGTTCCGACGGTCCGCAATCTGCTCGTCGCCAAGGATCTCATGGAAAGGCACAGGCTGCGACCTCCGGCACAACCCCAGTTCTTTGCCTCCGACCTGAAACGCCTCCGCTCCGAGGAGACGGCCCACCTCCCGCGCAAGAAGGACGGGACACTCAATGCCTACGGGATCGGTCTTGCCGCCGTGAATGCCGGGCGATTCAACCGCGATCAACTTGTCTCCGCCTTCCTGGCCTGCCGCGATACCAATCAGAAACTCCTCAGCGGCCACGGGTCGGAGGATACCCTCCTGACCCAGCTGATCGTCCGAATCGTGGCCAAAAATCCAAG
>JBEAOJ010000022.1:0-4543 GCA_041164985.1 Verrucomicrobiota bacterium
TGAAACCTGAAAGGCTGAAGGCTGAGAAACCAGGGATCAACGTTCACTTCCCATTCTCTTCGTGCTCTTCATGCTCTTCGTGGTGAATGTTTCCCTGATTTGGCTGGCCCGGCCGTTGCTACGCATCCGTTACGGCATTTTCCATTTTTAATTTTCTTTCCACCCCCTCCAGATTCCTACCAAGCCTCGCGAGGCTGAATTGCTCCACCTTGGCCTTCGTCGCCGCACTCATCGACCGAAGCTTTTCCGGATCCTGGATCAGTAATTGGAATGCCTCCGCCAAGGCATTGGCATCCGAAGCCGGCACGATCAGACCATCCACCCCATCTGACACCACCTCGCCGCAGTTCGGCGTGGCGATCACCGGCAGACCATGAGCCATCGCCTCGAGCTGGGTCAGGGCAAATCCATCCGAGAGAGTCGGCAGGACAAAGAGATCGGCAGAGCGGTAGAACTCGTCCGTCCGATCACGGCTCACCGGCCCGTGGAAGGTCATGTTGGAGGGAGCCGATGCGACTTTCTCATCCGAAATCCCGATCGAACCCACGATATCGAAATGAATCGCTTCCTTCTCCAGCAACCTCGCCGTCTCAATCAGGTACTGGATTCCTTTGCGGAGGATGACCTGGCCGAGGAAAAGGACGCGGAGCGTCCGTCGAGGGACGAGGGACGAGGGACAAGGGCTAGATGAAAAGGCAGGGTGATTGACTGTGTTGTCTAGAAAAGAGCTCTCGACTCTCGACTCTCGACTCTCGACAGCAGGCGCTTTGTCCGCCTCGAAAGCAAGCGGCACGACCACCAGCTTGCTTTCGGGGACGCCCTGCCTGATAAGCGCCTGCTTACTCCACTCCGAGTTGACCATCACCAGATCGGCGACTGCCCACTCCTCTTCTCGGCGGCGGTAATAGGCCTCCGGGACCTCGACTGATCGCTTCGCCCACCCCGGCCATTTCTTTTCCTCCTCCTTCACCAGATCCACTTCATAACGGGCCGGATCCATCTGGCAGACGATTGTCTTCCCTCCCTGTGCCTTGATCCATCGGGCGGACTCCAGGAACCCCGTGTCGTAGCTGAAGAAGACAAAGCCCGAGTCGAGCGACATCATCCCTTGTTTGACGCCACAACCTCCCGGTTGCAGTGACGCCCTTCGGGCTACCTTCGGTAGTCTTCCGCGCCACTTCCCAGTGGCTTGGTTCTCGTCCCTCGACTTTTTTTCCAAGTCTTTAACGACGAGTTCCCCGAACTGTCGTCCGATTTGGAAAAAGCCATCATAGGGATTGGTAAACCGCTGACGGGAGGCTTTGAGTGCCTGGAGGTTGAATGCTGTCACGGATGCATCCGCCAAATCGGGATGGAAACGAGTCGACATGCTCCCCTTGCCGGTCAGCTTCCCGATCAGCCTCCAGGGAGCAGAAGCCCAGAAGTCGGTGTAAAGCCGATCCAGCTTCCCCTCCCCGTGGAGTACCCTTGGTATGGCATAGTGCTCTCTGGCTCCAATCTGGCTGGTTATCCAGTTCATAGGAAAAGTGAAAACTTAAAAAGTGAAAATGGGAAATGTATGAAACAGTAGACAAGAAATTAGCATCAAGAGGACTATGACCGCTTTTTTTTGTGTTTTTTGCGATGGTAGTCAGAATGGCTAGTAGCTCCCTTGCTTCGTTCATGAGTTCATCGGCACCAATCGTCTTAAGGTGAGCCGATATTGTAATGATCTCTAGCCAAAAACCGGTCTCCGAGGCCTCTTTGGTTGCAATGGAAATCTTGTGGATAAAATCATCCTTGGATTGGGCTCGATTAGCTTATCTGTAATTAGCACCTATGGAAGTCCCTGATTTGATAAGCTGCCCAGCAACCGCATCTCCAGATCTTGATTTGGGCAACCGCTCAACTAGATCGACAATGCGAAGTGCAAAGTACCGGGTACGAACTTCAAGATCGTTTTGAGTCTTCGCTATTTTGAGTGGGTAGATCAACCGGTTATCAATGACGAGCCCTGCATCCATGGAAAGAAACAGACAAAGAATTTTCATCAGGAACTCAGGTATTGCTTGCTTGGCCGTTGATTGCCTCGCCGCCTCCTGACGGCCTCGTCCTTCGGACTGCTGCGCAGGCTACATCGTGCCTCCCGGCACTCGATGTTCGCATCCGTTGCATATGAGTTCCATATTACTCATCTGATGGATTGTGCAGTTGCCGGAGATGACGACGGCGCTGGCTTGATCGGATCCATCCGGGCAATCCAGGCCAGGAGGAGGCCCCGTTGGGAGGAGGAGGTGAACCTGATGAGCCCCTGCCTGAGCAGGGCGGCACCGCGCAATCCATCCCCCTGCTTCTCGATCGCGCGTGCTTGCTCAAGAAGGAGCCGGAACTGGACTGCGTTATTGTTGGCCATTGCTGCGGCATCCCTGAAGCTGGCCTCGGCCGCCGGGAGAACACCCGCGTCCATCTGGGCCGCGCCGAGGGCCTCGATATAAAGGCTCTGCCCCCCTTGTTGCGCCCGGGCAATCAGATCAGCGGCTGACTGGAGGACATCCCCGTTGTGGGAAAGGATGATGCGTCTGTAGTCTGTCCAGACGCTCTTCGAGGGAGAAGTGCTGTCGGCTTCGGAAAAGCAGTTATAGGGACGATAGAGGGGGTCGCCGACAAGGACACTCATCCAGGAGAGGACGGGCTGGGCGGCGTAGTAGCCTTCGGCGAGATTCGCCCCCGAGAGAAGAGTCGAGGCCATCGTGCCGAAGTCAGTGGTAAAGCTCAGGTAGGGTTCATAGACATTCCCCACCGATGCACCCGCACCATGTAGGATGAGGGGTGCTGTCCATCCCTTAAGAGGGTCATGCAGGGTGACGGCACTGAAGGAATGGAGATGAGCCGCCACAGCACCCGGGACGAACCGGAAGAAGGTGTCGGCAAAGGGGCCGTCGATGTTTTCCGAGTACCAGCCGTAGTAGGCGGCCGCGTCGGTGATGGGAAATCCGGGTTGGAACGTTTCGGGAAGGTCGTCGCTGATCACCGGGATGCCGTTTCTACGCATGGCCGCTCCCGCTGACCTGATCCAATTGTCACCCTGCACATACCCCGCCGAGGTGATGGAACGAAGGTCGATGTAACCCCACCCCCAGAGGCCCTCCTTCTCTGCCTTGATTCCGTTAAGCACCATGGTCTTCACCTCATCCACAGTCGGAGCATCCAGGCGTGCGACAAAGAGCAGTGAGGGTGGAGGCTGGGGATTGAAGATGGATCGGGCAGCGTTGTTGCAGACGGGATTGTTGAGCACCCCCGATATCTGCGGGGTGAAAAGTCCCAGCACGGAGAGCTCGGAGTCGACCGATGCGGCATTGACGTTGCCGAAGGGAGCGGGCTGGATCCTGGCATCGCCGGGATAGTCTCCGCATTCCTTGATCTTGAGAGGGATCCCGCGGATCAGGACGGAATACCTGATCTGTGTGGCGATGACGATGGAACGGTTCATCATGTCCTTGGTGACCATCCAGTACCCCCGCTTGATAAATTCGTCCCGCAGTATCCCCGCTATCGATGAGTCGTAATCGCTCCGCGAGATTTCCTCGGTTGTCGGTGTGGCGAGGGGGATCTGATGCGAGGGGTCGATTCCCCGGACAGTGCAGTAAAAATCAGCCAATCCCTTTGCATCGGGATCGTTGACATTGTAAATCACCACCGTGGCGGCGGCATCTTCGGCCGGAGTCGCGGCCTGCATGACTGCACCTACCAGCAGAGAGATTGCCAGAAGGAGGCCCTTCATCACATTCCCGCCTTGATGGTAAGTCCGTCGTAAGCCAAGTGGCATCCGCTCGGCAGTGCGCCTTCCTTGTCGGCATGGGATACCTCGTGGCAGAGATGAATCAGATAAGTCGTTCCCGGCGAGATGGAGCGCGATGCCTCCAGTGCCTGCTCGAAATTCATGTGAGTCGGATGCGGTGTGTCCCTCAGCGTGTCGAGTATGAGAACCTCGGCGCCGTGCGCCGCCTCCACGGCCTCACCCGGCACCCGGGAGCAGTCGGTAAAGTAGGCAACAAGCTTCCGCCCTCCCCGATGGAGAACATATCCCGTCGTGGTGAACCTGCCGTGAGGAAGGTCGACGGGCACGATCGTGGTCTCGCCCAACTGGAAGGGGGCCGTGATCTCCTCCGGGTCGATGCGGAGGTAGTTCTTCCAGACCTGGGGCTCGTCGAAGACATAGCGGAACGTGTTCCTGAGACCCTTCATTGTGGCCGGCGAGGCGAAGACAGGAATCTTCCTGTCATGCATCTCGCAGAACCGGCGCATATCGTCGAACCCCATGATGTGATCGGTATGGGGATGGGTGAAGAGGGCTGCGTCGAGACGGGTGATCCCCTCCCGCAGGCACTGGAGGCGGAAGTCTGGAGCCGTATCGATGACGAAATGGCTCTCGGGTGTGCGGACAAGAAGAGAGGTGCGGGTGCGGTAATCCCGGGGATCCGTGGAACGGCAGACTGCACAGTCGCACCCGATGACCGGAACCCCTTGGGATGTGCCGGTTCCGAGAAAGGTGAGATCCAGTGAC
>JBEAOJ010000023.1:0-2597 GCA_041164985.1 Verrucomicrobiota bacterium
TCTGCCCGTAAGTCTCGATCGCATTGGCCGGAGCCACCACGACGCGGGTATTCTCCATGGCATAGTTAAAGTCGTCCGCTTTGATCATGTCTTGATGGGGAGACTCTAGGGACGAAGGGGCGAAAGGTCAACGCGCCCCCCGATCGGCCGATGGATTCCAGCGGTCCTTTCGCCGCCGTAATCAGCCCGCCGGTTTGACAGAGCGCCGGTTTCGGGTTTCCATGACGTGATGAAACGCTCCCTCGTCCTGCTAACCCTTCCCCTGCTCCTCCTTGGAGGATGCGCCACCTCTCCCTTCCGCACCACCTACGACCAACCGGCTTACAAGCCTAAGGATCCCTCCAAGGTCGTCGTCAAGGTCTCCCTCGACAAGCAGATGGTCTACGTCATGGAGGGTAACAAGCCGCTGCTGGTGACCGCCGCCTGTGTCGGAATGCCTTCCAAGCCGACCCCCAAGGGTAACCTCTGCGTGACCCGCAAGGAGCGCAACAAGCGTTCTGGCAGCTACGGGTTCGCCGTGCTCAAGGATGCGATCGTTCCCTGCGAGGCCGGCAACTGCAAGGGGCGCTATGTCGGCTACCCGATGCCCTATTGGGTCGAGTTCGCTCCCGGCTACGGCTTCCATCAGGGATGGGTCTGGCCTACTCCCAAGACCCACGGCTGCATCCGCCTCCACGCCAATGATGCCGGTGATTTCTTCGAGATCGTCAAGGTCGGCACCCCGGTGAAGATCGCCTCCACCCAACCGGAAGATGCCACGCTCGGTGCCAAGACACCACGCCCTCAGGATTACAACGATCCCGATCTCCCGAATAGCGAGATGACCTCTCCCAGCTACTTCCAGAAGATCAAGGCCGCTGTCCTTCAGTAACGGCGTGACGGGCACTCCTTCAACCGCGCCCAAAGTGAACCTCCGGACTCCGGAGGTCATGGAGCGGGTGCAGGAGCAGGTCGAGCATCACTACCACAGCAGTCTGGTCGAGCGCGTCCGGGCCGAGGGATCCGTCCTGGTCTCCGGCCTGACCACCATCCGTCTGGCCAAGCAGTTCGGGTTTTGCTACGGCGTCGAGCGGGCCATCGACCTGGCCTATGCGGCCCGCAAGGTCTTTCCCGATGCCCGTCTCTTTCTGATCGGCGAGATCATCCATAACCCCGAGGTCAACGCCCAGATCGCCGCCCTCGGCATCCGGAACCTCCTCGATGCCTCCGGACGTCCCCATGTGGAGGATCTGGGTCCCGAGGATGTCGTGATCGTACCGGCATTCGGAGCGACCGTGCCCCTCGTCGAGGAGATCAAGCAGCATGGATGCCGGATCGTCGACACGACCTGCGGTGATGTCATGAGCGTCTGGAAGCGGGTCCGCCAGAATGCCTCCGAAGAGGTCACATCCATCATCCATGGCAAGGCCTCCCATGAGGAGACTCTTGCCACAGCTTCTCGTGCCCTCGGGAAGGGAAACGGCCGCTACCTGATCGTGCTGAACCTTGAGGAGGCCGCCCGGGTCCGCGACTTCATTGCGGGAACCGTGACAAGGGAGGAATTTCTGAGAGAGTTCGCCGGAAGATTTTCCGAGGGATTCGATCCGGATCTTCATCTCCAACGCATCGGAGTCGCCAACCAGACCACCATGCTCCGGGAGGAGACCGAGGCCGTCCAGAATCTCCTCCGCCAGGCGATCATCGCCAGGGATGGGAATGACGCGAACTTCCGCCTCTTCGACACGATCTGCGGCGCTACACAGGAGAGGCAGGATGCCCTCAAGTCGCTGCTTAAGGGTCCTCTGGATCTGCTTCTCGTCGTCGGAGGTTACAACAGCTCCAACACCACGCATCTTGCCGAAATGGCAGAGCAGAAAGTGCCGACCTATTTCATCCGGAACCAGGAGTGCCTGGAGTCACCCGAACTGATCCGGCATTTCGATCTCCACGGTAAGGAGGAGATTTCCTCCCGATCGAACTGGTTGCCTGTGGCTGGAAAAGAGGCGCAGATCGGGATCACCGCCGGGGCATCCTGTCCGAATAACTTGATCGAGGAAGTGATTCTGAGAGTACTTTCCCTGCGAGGGGAGGAGTTACCTTAAGAACCGCTGATTAAATCCCATGATGGCAACAGAAAGGCAGTTGCTGATTTTTGAACGGCACTTCTCTCCCGAGAAGCGGTGCCGTTCCCCATTGGGATGGGGGATCATGCCCTCGGCATGCTTCTCCGCGCTTCCTCCCGGAGGCTTGGTTAAAGGCGTGAGCGCTGGGCAACACGTAGCTGCGGAAGCTGCTTGGGTAGATTTGCCGCAGACAAACCCGTCAAGGCGAGCCTCGCGGGAGCGAGCGGTCAATACCCGCAGCAGTCACGCCCGAGTGAGCAACGCCACAACGACGAGCGGCGGGAGCCGCGTCGTAGCCTGCGAACCAAGCCTCCGGGAGGATGCGCGGAGAAGCCCTCCAAAGGAGGGATCCCGAAGGGACGGCACTGCTTTGCGAAAGCAAAAGTGCCGTTCAAATCCACAACTTGTCTGCAGTAGCCATCATGGGATTGCGAGCGTTTTTGATTTAGATGTAAACAAAGGATTTGCGGATGTCATGGGGTGGTGAGCAAGAAG
>JBEAOJ010000024.1:0-4588 GCA_041164985.1 Verrucomicrobiota bacterium
CGGAGAAACCGTTCTCCAATCCCGACTACCGCCATTGGTCCGAGCGTTGCCACGCCCTCTGGAAGGAATTCGGAGGAAACGAGGCGGCCGACTGGCATGAATGGACCTCGCTGGAGAAGCCCTGGCCGACCCCCACTCCTGCTCCCTCTCCATCGCCAACCCCTGCCCCATCCGAGCCTGACCTGACACCCGCTCCTGCACCAACAAACATTCCTGCTGCTACAACAACTCCCGCCGCCACGACTTCACCAACCAACCCACCCGCCACCTCAATCCTTTCCTCCACACCCACAAACCGGTAAATTCCCATTTTTCATCCTTCATCCCTCATCATTCACCCTTCATAATCCACCCTTCATTCTTTCTCACCATGATCACCACAGGAACCAAAGCCCCCGACTTCACCCTCTCCACCGCCACCGCCGAAGGCCCCAAGCAGATCACCCTCTCCGCCGAGATCGGCAGGAAGAACATCCTGCTTCTCTTCGTTCCGATGGCCTTCACCGGCGTCTGCACCGAGGAGTTCTGCACGATCAGCAAGGGGATCGGCGCCTACGACGCCCTCGACTGCTCGGTCTACGGCATCAGTGGGGACAACCCGTTTGCCCAGCAGGCATGGGCCCAGAAGGAAGGGATCACCATTCCCCTCCTCAGCGACTACGAACACACGGTGGCCAAGGCCTACGGTGTCGCCTACGAGAGCTTCCTCCCACAGATCGGCCTCGGCATGGGTGGCGTGCCGAAGCGTTCCGCCTTCCTCATCGACCGCTCCGGTGTGATCCAGTACGCCGAGTCGAACGACGACCCGAAACAACTCCCCGACTTCGCCAAGATCCAGGCCAAGCTGGCGGAGATCAAGTAGGCACCCTGCAAAGGGAACTAGACTCTAGCTCTATAGACTCTAGGAAAATCAAGCGCGCCCAAGTTTCAACAGTTTCTCGAAATAACGTATCCTTCAAAAACGTATCCTTCAAACCTAGAGCCTAATCCGCTAGAGCCTAAAACCCTATCCGACATGTCCACCTCCGACCCGTTCAAGACACTCCGCAGCTTCGAGCCCTCCAAGGGAAAGACAGCTTCCTATTACTCCCTCCCGGCACTCGAGGAGCAGGGCATCGGCAAGATCTCCCGCCTCCCCTTCTCCATCCGCGTGGTGCTCGAGTCCGTGCTCCGCAACTGCGACGGCCGCAAGGTTCATGAGAAGGATGTCCGCGCCCTCGCCGCATGGAATGCGAAGGCGCCCGCTCCCGAGGAGATTCCGTTCGTCGTCGCCCGCATCGTCCTTCAGGACTTCACCGGGGTTCCCCTCCTGGTCGATCTCGCCGCGATGCGCAGCGCCGTGGCCCGCCTCGGCGGCAAGCCCGGCATCATCGAACCGCTTGTTCCCGTCGATCTCGTCGTCGATCACTCCGTGCAGGTCGACTACTACGGATGGGCCGACGCGATGAAGCTCAACCTCGACATGGAGTTTAAGCGCAACCGCGAGCGCTACGAGTTCCTCAAGTGGGGCCAGCAGGCCTTCGAGACCTTCGGCGTCGTCCCTCCGGGCATCGGCATCGTGCATCAGGTCAACCTCGAGTATCTGGCCCGCGGCGTCCTTCATGGCAAGAACGGCTCCGGTGACATCTACTACCCCGACAGCCTCGTCGGCACCGATTCCCACACC
The DNA here is from genome assembly GCA_041164985.1 of Verrucomicrobiota bacterium. Lineage (GTDB taxonomy): Bacteria > Verrucomicrobiota > Verrucomicrobiia > Chthoniobacterales > UBA6821 > UBA6821. Next base: position 1,667 of record JBEAOJ010000024.1, read on the forward strand.
ACCATGATCAACGGCCTCGGCGTCGTCGGCTGGGGCGTGGGCGGCATCGAGGCCGAGGCGGGAATGCTCGGTCAGCCGGTCTACTTCCTCACCCCCGAGGTCGTCGGCGTCCACCTCACCGGCAAGCTCGGCGAGGGAGTCACCGCGACCGATCTGGCGCTCCGCGTCACCCAGATGCTTCGTGCGGCGAAGGTCGTCGGCAAGTTCGTCGAGTTCTACGGCGAGGGTGCGGAGTCGCTCCCCCTCCCCGACCGCGCCACCATCGCCAACATGGCCCCGGAATACGGCGCCACCATGGGCATCTTCCCCGTGGATTCTGAGTCCGTCGCATTCCTCCGCGCCACCGGACGCACCGAGGCCGAGTGCGAGGCCTTCGGGAACTACTTCAAGGCGCAGGGGATGTTCGGCATGCCCCGCAAGGGCCAGATCGACTACAGCGTCGACCTCGAACTCGATCTCTCCACCGTCGTCCCGAGCGTGGCCGGTCCGAAGCGTCCCCAAGACCGCATCGACCTCCCCCAGCTCAAGCCTCTCTTCCAGGAACTCCTCACCAAGCCGGTCGCCGAGGGCGGCTACGGCAAGAATGACGGCGCCCTCTCCGCACAGGCACTGGTTGCCCGCCGCAATCCCACCATCCCGGAGGACGAGGAGGAGATGATCAGCGACCGCCCCACTCCCGATGCGGTCTCCCAGATGCCGGAATCCCCCTACCACGGGGAGCACGTCGGCAAGAGCACCATCCGCAACGGCAGCGTCCTCATCGCCGCCATCACCAGTTGCACCAACACCAGCAACCCGAGCGTCATGCTCGCCGCGGGACTCCTCGCCAAGAAGGCGGTCGAGGCGGGTCTCTCCATGGACCCGACCGTGAAGACCTCGCTGGCACCCGGTTCCCGCGTTGTCACAGCCTACCTTGAGAAGACCGGCCTCCAGCCCTACTTCGACAAGCTCGGCTTCCAGACCGTCGGCTACGGATGCACCACCTGCATCGGCAACTCCGGCCCCCTCAACCCCGAGGTCGAGAAGGCCGTCACCGACAACGATCTTGTCGCCGCCGCCGTCCTCTCGGGCAACCGCAACTTCGAGGCCCGCATCCACCAGAACATCAAGGCCAACTTCCTGATGTCCCCTCCGCTCGTCGTCGCCTTCGCGCTCGCCGGACGCGTCGACATCGACTTCGCCAAGGAGCCCGTCGGCAAGGGCAAGGATGGCAGGGAGATCTTCCTCAAGGAGATCTGGCCCAGCCTCGCCGAGATCCGCGATACCCTTCGCAGCGCCCTCACCCCCGAGATGTTCGCCACCCTCTACGGTGATTTCGCCGGCCAGAACCCCAAGTGGAACGAAATCAGCGCACCCACCGGAGCCATCTACCAGTGGGACACCAAGAGCACCTACATTCAGGAGCCGCCGTTCTTCGAGAACTTCGGCATGGAGGCCGGCACCATCACCCCGATCTCCGGAGCCCGTGCGCTGGGCATCTTCGGCGACTCCGTCACGACCGATCACATCTCCCCCGCGGGAGCCATCAAGGAGAAGTCCCCGGCGGGACGCTTCCTTAGCGAGAACGGCGTCACCAAGGAGGATTTCAACAGCTACGGCAGCCGTCGCGGCAACGACCGCATCATGACCCGCGGCACCTTCGCGAATGTCCGGATCAAGAACCTCATGCTCCCCGGAGTCGAGGGTGGCGAGACCCTGCATCAGCCCGACGGCGAGCGCATGAGCATCTTCGACGCCGCCCACAAGTATGCCGCCGCGAAGACCCCGCTCGTCATTCTGGCCGGACAGGAATACGGCACCGGCAGCAGCCGTGACTGGGCCGCCAAGGGAACCCGCCTGCTGGGCGTGAAGGCCGTCATCGCCGCCAGCTACGAGCGCATCCACCGTTCCAACCTCGTCGGCATGGGCATCCTCCCGCTCCAGTTCCAGGAGGGAACGACCGCCCAGACCCTCGGCCTCGACGGCACCGAGAGCTACGACATCGTCGGCCTTGGCGAGGATCTCAAGCCCCGTCAGGACCTTACGCTCCGCATCACCCGCAAGGACGGATCCTCGCAGGATGTCACCGTCAAGGTCCGCATCGACACCCCGATCGAGGTCGACTACTACCGCCACGGCGGCATCCTCCCCTTCATCCTCCGCCAACTCATCAACGAGGCGAAGTAGGAAGGGCTGCAAGGCTCTAGCTTTTTAGACTCTAGGCTTTTTAGGAGCTTGGAAATCTACTGCCAGCTGAAGCACATCCTCATAATCTAGAGCCTAAGCTCCTAGAGCCTGGACACCTATGATCCCTTCCAATCCCACTGACCTTGCGGCCGAGATCCTGCGGCTGAAGAAGGAGCGGAACGCCGTCATCCTCGCGCACAACTACCAGATCGAGGAGATCCAGCGTGTCGCCGATCATGTCGGTGATTCCCTCGGCCTGAGTCAGAAAGCGGCCGAGACCGACGCCGACGTCATCGTCTTCTGCGGTGTCCACTTCATGGGGGAGACCGCCAAGATTCTTAATCCCGGCAAGACCGTCGTCATCCCCGACATGGATGCGGGTTGCTCGCTCTCCGACTCCTGCCCCGCGGAGAAACTCGAGGCATTTCTCAAGGATCATGCTGAGAAGAACTATCACGTCATCGCCTACATCAACTGCAGCGCCGGCGTGAAAGCACTCGCCGACGTCATCTGCACCAGCGGCAACGCCGTGAAGATCGTCCAGGCGGCCCCCAAGGACCGCCCCATCCTTTTTGTTCCCGACCAGAACCTGGGCGCCTGGGTCACCGAACAGACCGGACGACCCATGGATCTCTGGCAGGGATCCTGTTACGTCCACATGGAGTACACGCGCGACAGCATCAGCAGGGCCAAGCAGGAGCACCCCGATGCCCTGGTCGTCGCCCACCCCGAGTGCCCGCAGGCCGTGCGCCTGCT
>JBEAOJ010000025.1:0-6235 GCA_041164985.1 Verrucomicrobiota bacterium
GTGGATGCGCCTGATTACGAGTGGCTCATGATCGATGCCAGTCATCTGAAGGTTCACCCACATGCCGCAGGCGCCAAAGGCGGCAATCAGGCCATGAGCCGCACAAAAGGGGGCTCAACACCAAATTACATCTGGCCGTGGATGCGCATGGTATGCCGATCCGAGTCCTTATTACGGAAGGTACCGCAGCGGATTGCACTCAAGCTATCAACCTTATCGAAGGCATAGGTGCAGAGAACCTTCTGGCAGACAGGGGGTACGATACCAATGCCATCCTTGATCTTGCCCAAAAGCAGGGAATGAACCCTGTTATCCCCCCAAAGAGAAACAGAGTAAACCAGCGCCCCTATGACAAGGATCTCTACCGCCTCCGGCACCTTGTCGAGAACGCCTTCCTTCACATCAAAAGATGGAGAGGGATCGCCACCCGTTATGCGAAAAATGCCTCCTCCTTCTTGGCTGCCATCCAAATACGCTGCATCGCTCTCTGGGCTCTTATCTCGTGACGACACTATCTAAGCGGTTAGGGACAAGGGGGGAGTGGGGATGAGTGAAAAAGCGGAAAGCGGAAAGCGGAAAAATGAAAAATGGGGGGACTGAGTTGTCAGAGGTCACCAACCAACAACCACCAACAAACAACCACGAACTAGTAACAGTGAAGTGAATCCATCAGTTGTCAGTTGTCAGAGTTCACCAACCAGAAACCAGCAATCCCTCAGCGCTTCACAAATTGTCCAAAGTCCCCTTGCAGTATTCCTTCAAATGATAGGTCCTCATCGAGATCGGGTCAGTGAAGCCCAAAGCGGAAAAAAAAGATGCTGATGCTTGTTGCCCCGCCCACAAGGTGGTTAATTACCATCCCCTCTTGATGAGAATCCAAACGCCATTACTCCGACTCAAATCGGCGTCTATGATCCTTGGTCCGTTGGTGGTGGCGCTTGTTCTTTTGTCATCCTGCCCATTACTTGTCGGATGCCACCGTGATTCCGCGCCGGTCAAGGCACTGGTCGTCACGGGACTCACGGCCGACGAGGAGGATGCAGGGACATGGCGCGTCTGCACCGATGCCACCGTGAAGGGATTGAAAAAAAAGGGGGTGCAGGCCTCCAACATCCGGGCCCTTCCGGACTCCCCCTCCAATCCGGCAACCCGGGAGAGTATCTTGAAAGCTCTGCAAGGAGCGGAAAGCCTTGGCGAAAACGATGAGTTCTGGCTTGTGCTCTACGGATATTGCGGCACTACGATTGATTCCCAGCCTGCTTATCAGGTCCGCGGCGAGCGCCTCACGGCTTCCGATTTGAAAAAAGCGCTCTCCAGGATCAAGGCCCGCAAGTTCGTCTTCCTGGGGACTTCGCAGAGCGGCGGTTTTTTGCCCTTCCTTCGTGATTCAAGAACCTGCGCAGTCAGCGCCACGGCGGAGGAGTTCGAGATCAACAAGCCGCGTTACCCCGAATTCTGGTCCAGAACACTGGAATCGAAGCCCGAACTGAGCTTCAGGCAAACCGCCGTCCAGGCGGCCTCACTTGTCGCCGATGAATATCGCCGCCTTCAATTTGCAGAGGGTGAGCATTCCCGGATTCTCGGTGAGAACGGCATCATCAGCGACATCAAGGCCGGAACCGACTCCATCCCGTCCCAACCGAATCAACCCAAATAAAGTTCATCATCCCATGACAAACACACCCGCACCCATCAACGACCAGGCCGTGGAACGGCTCAAAAGCATACCCGAAACCTATGATGCCCTGATGAGGGAAATGGGGAAAAGGATCATCGGCCAGAAAGAGATCATCAGGGATCTTTTCCTCTGCCTGCTGGCCCAGGGTCACTGCCTGATGATCGGCGTGCCAGGGTTGGCCAAGACGCTCATCGTCCAAAGCCTCGGGGAGATTCTGGAGCTCGAATTCCACCGCATCCAGTTCACTCCCGATCTCATGCCAAGCGACATCACCGGATCGGAAATCCTGGAGGATTCGCACGATGGCAAACGGACATTCCGCTTCGTGAAGGGACCGGTCTTCACACAACTCCTGCTTGCCGACGAAATCAACCGCACTCCCCCGAAAACGCAGGCGGCGCTGCTTGAAGCGATGCAGGAGCGGCGGGTGACGGTAGCCGGACAGACCTACCATCTGGCCTCCCCGTTTTTCGTCCTGGCAACCCAGAATCCCGTTGAGCAGGAAGGGACCTATGTCCTGCCGGAAGCGCAGGTCGACCGGTTCATGTTCTGCCTCAAGGTGTCCTACCCGTCCATGGAGGAGGAGGTGGAGATGCTCCTGCGGACGACGGGAGGAAAGCCCCCCGCACTGGAAAAACTGCTCTCCGGACCCGAAATCATCGCGCTGCAGGAGGCCGTTCGCCAAATCCATGTCCCGAAGGTGGCTGCTGAATTCGCAGTCTCCCTCGTCCATGCCACCCGTCCGCATGACGGTGCCGCCGAGGTCATCAAAAAGTATGTCCGATGGGGAGCGGGTCCCCGTGCATCTCAATACCTTGCGCTGGCCGGAAAAGCCTGCGCCGCACTGGACGGCCGGTTCAACGTGTCCATCGAGGACATCGTTTCCGTGGCACCCATGGTGCTCAGGCACAGGATCATCACCAACTTCCGGGCCGAGACCGAGCAGATGAATTCCGAGAAGATCATCAGCGAGCTTGTTTCCGGACTCCGTCCACGCTGAGGGAGCAGATGGAAAAAACGGGACAGGCGCCCCCGGCGCCCCAAGACGCCGGCACGGATCGTTTCCTGGCCCCCAGGGAACGACTGGACCTGCGCATGCTCGCGGAGTTGCCCGATCTTCCCCTGCGCTCCCGTTACCTCGTGGAGAGCCTCATCAAAAGCAGTCACAGGAGTTCGCGCAGGGGCTGCGGGATCGAGTTTTCCGATTACCGGGCCTACCAGGCGGGGGACGATCTGAGACGGGTCGACTGGCGCCTCTATGCCCGGGCCGACAGGATTTACCTCAAACGCTTCGAGGAGGAAACGCAGATGCGTCTCATCCTCGCCCTTGATGTGAGCGCATCGATGAGCTACCGCGGTCCGCGCGCCACGATGAGCAAGGGGGACTTCGCGCGCACCACGCTTGGAGCCATGGCGATGCTGGCTGTCAGGCAGAATGACGCGGTGGGGGCCGCGCTCGTTGGCGGTGGATTTCCGGACTACGTCCGCCCGCGCTCATCCTCAGCCCACCTGACCTCCGTTTTTTCCCTTCTCGACAGCGACCGTGTCGACAGGCAGGGCTCGTTTCCGGACTCCCTCTCGATGCTTGTGGAGACGATCCCTTCGGGATCGATCATTGTGATCGCCTCCGATTTTTACGATGACACGGAAAACCTCGGCAACACCATCGGTCAACTCCGACACAGGGGCAACGATGTCATCGGCCTGCAGATCGTCGATCCCTCGGAGGCTGATTTCGATCTGGAAACTAACGGGATCCTTGTCGATCTGGAAACGGGCGACGAGTTGCCCGTCGAACCGGATGCAGTCCGGAAGCAATACCTGGAGGCGTTCCGTGCTTTTCAAGGCGAGTTGGCCGGTGTTTTCAGCCACTGCGGGGTCGATCTGGTCACCATGCGCACGGATGAATCGCCCGTGGCCGCCCTCTCCACCTATCTGGCGCAACGCTCGACCCGTATCTGACGATGCCTCTGCTTTTTCCCATGTTCCTTCTCGCGGGAGCCGCCGTGGCGCTGCCGGTCTTCCTTCACCTGCTCCGCCGCAACCCCAGGGAGCCCATGGGGTTTCCCACCCTCCGTTTCCTGAAGTCGGTTTCCGTCCGCGAGACCAAGAGGCACAGGCTGCGCCGATTGCTGGTGATGCTTCTGCGCTGCCTCGTCCTGCTCCTGCTTGCCGCGGCTTTCGCACGCCCCTACCTTCCACGATTCACGACGGACACAGGACGCGTCGTGGTCATCGCCATCGACAACTCGATGAGCATGCAGGTCGCCGGTCGCTGGGACAGGCTCCGCGACTGGGCGATCGAACAGGCCGGCAAGGGAGAGCCCGGAGACCGCATCGGTCTGATGATGATGAACCCCCAACCCTCCTGGCTGAAGAATCCCAACACCGATTGGGACGGAACTCTCCTGGCGCTTCGGGCGATGAAGCCGGGGTTTACCTCCACACGCTATGCCCCGCCGCTGGCACTCGCTGCGGAGATGCTATCCCGCATGCCTGCGAAAAAGAAGGAACTTATCTGGATGGCCGACCAGCAGCTCGCGGGATGGAAGGGCACCGATTTCTCGAAAAAGTTACCCGACGGTGTCTCCGTGAAGTTTCCGGACCCGCTGCCGGTTCCGAGACACCAGGCGGCCATCAACACCGCAGAATGGGACAACACTCCCGGAAGCAGGGGAGTCACGGTCTCCATCCGCTCCTACTCGGCGGCCCCGGATGTGCGGAAGCTCACCCTTTTGAGCGGATCCAGGACGATTGCCTCGAGGTCCGTCGAACTCACGCCCGGTGCGGTGAGCCGGTTTGCATTGCCCGCCAAGGATGAGAATGTGTCTTCATCCCTCCCCTTGCGCATTGAAATGGATCCCGACGACCTCCCTGCCGATGATGTCGCCTACCTTGTGAGGGGCGAGAGCGGAAAGCTTTCAGTGATGCTCGATGAAATGCCCTCCGGAAAGGAGAAGACGGACTATCTGGGAATTGCCCTGGAATCTTCCCTGCACCATCCCACCGAACCCGTCTCGACCGCCTCCCCGCCGCAAAATGACTGGCCGGTCACGTCGGTGGCCGTTCTTCGCAATCCCGACTCGTTCAGGAATCCAGCCCTCCGGAATCTTGATCAATTTCTCAACCGCGGTGGAAGGGCCATGATCTTCCTGGACGGGAGTCCGGCGCAAAGGGATTGGCTCCGCGGCAAGCAGGTGGAGATCGCCGGACGCGATTCCGTGGAGAGCCTTCGGGATTGGGCCGAAGAGCACACTCTCATCGCGCCGTTTGCAAAGCGCTCCCTGCTCCCCCTGCTGGATTTGAAATTTTCGAAATGCTGGTCGTTGAACGGGGATTCGCTCATCCCCCTCGCCTGCTGGAGCGACAACTCGCCGGGAATCGCGGAACTGAGCGTGGGTGCAGGAAAAGTCGTGCTCTTCGGATTCGAACCCGCAAGAGAGTCGACGACGTGGCCGCTCCGCCCTTCCTTCACACCTTTCCTGCATCATGCAGTCGTCACGCTGGGCCAGACCGCCGCGCCGGCAAAAAGTTGGAAGGTCGGTGAAAGCATTCCTCTGGAAGGCGCCGGCACATGGAAAACCCTCGATGTTCAGCCCCCCGCTCCCGACCGGGAGGTGAATGGTTCGGTGAAACCGATGGCACCGGGCATCTATGAATTCCTCAACGACTCGAAGAAAGATCTCTTCGCCGTGAACATTGTCCCGGAAGAATCCGATCTGCGGCCATGGACGGACGGCCATCCATGGCTGGACATGGTATCCCCGCGATCCAAGAACGTGGAAACGGACATCATGAAGCCGCTTGCCCATGAGGAATCCGAACGCCAGCTGCCGCTCTGGTGGTGGCTTCTCGCAGCGGCCATCCTGACATTGCTTGCGGAAATGGCGCTCGCCAACAGAACCTCGGCCTGATGAACCGGTTCCCCTGCTTTTTTTCCCGCGCAAGATGAATCCCGCCAAACAGACGCAACTGGAGCAATCCAACCGAAGCACCTCACTCCGGGTGATGCGTGAAACGAGCCGTTATCGCCGATGGTACATTCTCCTGTCCGTCTCACTGGGATTGTTCCTGACTCTGGCCGCCCTGTGGTTCGTTTCCCCTAAACCCCTGCAGGCCGTGAATTGGCCGCTCGTGGCCTCGACTTGGATCGTCGGTTTGACCGCTAGCTTGCTGACGGCGGTTCTCCTTTGGAAAAAGGATCCCAACACGCTTGCCTCGGTGGCCAGAGCCCTCGATCTCAAGTGGTCGATCAAGAACCGCCTGGAAGCCGCCGCGGAGCTTCAGGGGGATTCCAGTCCGATCGCGGAAGCGCAGGGATCGGATGCCGCTAGCCATATTGTATGTCATGCCATTCCGGGACGCAAAAGATGGCGTTTCTGTGTTTGCCTTCTGGGCTCGGCCATCCTGATTCATCTGCTCCTTTTCTGCTTATGGCCCGCGAGGCATTGCCTGTCATTTCTCGCCTGGAAAGCACGGGTAGCCGCCGAGGAAGCGGCACGGCCTCCGAAAGCCTCGCTGAAATGGATCGCGCCTCGTCAGGAAATTCTCGCTAAC
>JBEAOJ010000026.1:0-7344 GCA_041164985.1 Verrucomicrobiota bacterium
GGCTACGGAGGACAGGTCCTCCTTCGCCAAGGCTACGGAGGACAGGTCCTCGTTGGCCAAGGCTACGGAGGACAGGTCCTCTTTTGCCAAGGCTACGGAGGACAGGTCCTCTTTTGCCAAGGCTACGGAGGACAGGGACGCTTTTGAGGAAGGGGGGAGAAGATGAGCGAGGTGCAGCTGTTTGGGGCGCTGAATTCGGCATGGATCCGTGAGCACGAGCTATTGCCGCGTGTAGAGAGGCATGTTTTCAAGTCCGGCGAGCGGACTATTGCCGAGCGGAGCTACTTGCGGCCGGTGCCCACTTACTGTTTCCACGATGACCCGGAGGGGAAGCTGGGCCGGGTGTTCCGGGTGACGGTCCACGGCACGACCTACGAGGTGGCGGTGCGGCAGTCGCCGGCGACGGCGGCGGAGAATTTCAACCACGTGGAGACGCCGCCGGAGATCCCGAGCGACGCCGAGGTGCTCAACCTGGTGGGCCGGATGTTCCTGGCCAGCCTGCCGCGGGAAGGGCCTGCCCTTCGTAGCTTCAGCGAAGAAGGGAGGGCGCAATGAGCGCGGAGGAGAAGATGATGGACGGCGGGCCGCATCGGCTGGCGGTGGAGTTCCAGGGCGGGCCGGCGGACGGCTTGCAGGGCTTCGTGACGGTGGGGAAAGACAAGGTGCGGGTGAAGCTGGGCCGGGACGGGGCGGAGCACCGCTACGAGTTCGACCCGGTGACGACGGAGGCGGGCTACTGGATCTACCGCCACCGCGGGCCGGTGGCGCCGGTGGAAGGAGGTGCGGCATGAACCACGTGTCACGAGTGGCGGAGACTTGCACGCGGATCTGGGAGCTGCGGGAGCGGCCGGCGGACGCGCAGCCGCGGAAGCTGACAAGGAGTCTGCTGCTGGCGATGCACCACGAGATGGACGTGAACGGCGGCTACAACCCGGCCTGCGACCACCGCGTGAAGTGGAGCCTGCTGGTGTTGGACGCGATGGAGAAGCGGCAGAAGCCGGAGATCGATCCCGATCTCGAGGCCGTGGTGGCGATGCTGATCGGCAAGGCGCCGGAGCTCAGGCCGTGCGGGATCGACCGGGCGGCGGGAAGTGCCGGCGGGTGAAGTGCCAAGTGAGGAAGTGCCAAGTGCCAAGGAAGAGAAGTTTTCAATCATGCAACTGAGACCAGACCGAACGATGAAGAAGACAGCGAAGAAGAAGGCCGCGGTGATCACGCGGGAGATCGAAGTGGGGCCGCGCAAATACGTGACGCGCCGGGCGCTCGAGACGATGGGCACGCGGGAGATCAAAGGGCTGATGCGCGAGCGCGGCGTGCCGATCCCGAAGCTGCGGAGCGAGATGCTGGACCGCTTGACCCAGCACTTCGACGAGGCCGGCACGAAGGTCACGGTCCGGATCGGCTGATCCCGTTGGCACTTGGCACTTCTTCACTTGGAACTTCCTCCCCCGATGCACGAAAGACCCGACATCGAACTGATCGCCGCGCGCCACCACGATCCGGCCGCGGTGCCGGCGTGGGCGGTGGGGCAGGTGACGCCGCTGGACGAGCTGATGGCGAAGGAGGAGGAGGGCGAGGCGGAGCCGATGAGCTTCTCGCGGATGTTCCGCCTGGTGCTGGTCTTCTGCTTCAGCGACGCGCAGGCGGGAGGCTGGGAGATGCCGGTGTGGCGGGCGCTGGCGATCACGCGGTCGTTCTTCGCCGGGGATCTGGTGGGCGCGCAGGTGCGGCCGGTGGAGGTTTTCTGCCGGCCGGTCTTCAGCCTGGCGGCGGTGGCGGAGATGCTGGAGGAGGAGCCCTGCGCGGCGCTCTACCTGCGGCGGGTGATGCGCTACCTGCTGCCCTTCCGCGGGAAGGGCTGGGAGAAGGAGGCGGGCAAGCGGCTGTTCCTGCTGGCGAAGGCCTTCCTGCCGCAGCTCGCGAGCAGCGAGGAGCTGTCCCGCGACAAGGTGCGCTGGGTGGTGCACGAGCTTTCCTACGAGCAGCTGGCGGTGATCTTCGGCGAGATGCCGGAGCAGGCCGGCAAGCTGGAGCGCGGCCGCGCCCGGGCCCGGTGGCATGCCGCGGTGAAGCGGGAGATCGTGAAGCCGGTGGAGGCGGCCGGGGAGGAGATCCACCTGCACTTTTCGAAGAGCGCGGCGACGCGGGAGAAATACCGCCAGGCGCAGATGGGAAACCGGAACCGCCGCGGGGCGGGGAAGACAGGAGAATAAAATCATGAAAACGACGACGAGCGATGAATCGGCGGTTCCGCGCGAAGTGCGGGCCGCCCTGGTGGAAACGGTGGAAGAGATCGGACAGGCCATGGGCCTGCTGCGCGAGGCGGCGACCGATGCGGACGCCGGAAACGTGATTGGCGGCAAGATGGGCGGCAGCGACGCGCTCTTCATCCTCAGCGAGCTGGAAGGGAAGTTTTCCGAGATGTGCGCCAAGCTGGCGAAGTGGTCCGAGGCCGGGGATCCGGAAGAGGACTGTGGATCGTGCGCCAGCTGCGGCGAAGAGCTGCAGCTGGTGCGGCCGGGGAAGCACCAGTGCCCGAAGTGCGGGTGAACGCCAGCGATCACGGCGCGGCGTAGCCGTTGCCGTGCATCGCCTTGTTCGCTTTCCGAATTACCAACAACCTCAACCACACCAATGAAAATCTTTGAATCTAATGGAAAAATCAACTTCGTGGACGACAACAACGTCCTCGTTGGCTTCGACTACTCGCAATGCTGCTGTGAAAGCTTTGGCTATGCGCTCACCCGCGAAATCCCTACTGGGGAGGTGGAATCCGACGCGCCGGAAATCGACCCGGACGGCTACCAGTTCGACCGTAACTTCTTCCAAGAGGGCAATCCGGAAAGCCAATGGGACGAGGGTGGCCGCGTGACGTTCCGACTGGAGAAGGACGGCGCGAGCCTGTTCCTGACGCTCTACAACTCGCACAATGGCTACTACGGGCACGGCTTCGAAATGACGTGCGGAAACGAGCGGCTGCACGATGGAACTTTGTAAGCGAACGCTGGGAGTGATGCGCCCGGAGTCGTCGAAAAGCCATAGCATCGCAACTGGAGAGCTTCTCCGGGTCGAATCCACTCACTTGTTATGCTCTTCCAAATTACCAAACGACCATGAAACCAACACCAATGACCGCCGAAAGGTATCTCGAAATCATCAACACTCTAATCCCGAAAGGCTGGATGCCGATTGGCCAATTCGGATCAATGACATTTCGTCGAAATGGCAGGAATTACGACCTATCTGCCGCCGATCTGGATCAACTTGACCGCATTGAACGCGAGGGACTATTTCTGGCATAACGTCGAGGTAGCCCGCGAGGCGGGCGAGAAAAAGCCATGAATACCACCCCTGAAACTCCGTCGCCCGACCCGTTGGGCTCACCGGCTGGTTCTGCCCTTCGGTGGTTCCGCGTCGAGGGGCAATGGCACGCGGAACCCAAAGAAGGAGTTCGCTACATGGCGGTTCCCGCTCTCGGCGATTGGTATGCCTGCGTCATGGTCGGCACGAAATACAAGCGTGGCGAAACGCTGTCGCCCACGATGGGGGAAACTGAAGCAGAGGCCAAGGCCCGCTGCAAATCCCACTGGCAGAACGATAAGCCCCACCCGATCGCGACCCCAAACGATCCCAGCCATGGACCATCCTGAACTATTCCCCGACCCGCCCGCACACGGAACTCTGGAATCCCAGCGATCGGGTGCGGGCGCTTGTTCTGAGTTCTGTGGGGACCTCGCCGACGTGCCGCCGCTGCCCCGGATGTTCATGAGCGAGCCCGTATATCTGATCCTCCCACCCTACAATTGGGACCTGATCGCCAAGGCTTACGAGTGCGCCGCGTGGCGCTGGAGCATGGACAACGACGACCGGAAAGAGTTCTGGCGGGACAGGAAGAAAACGGAATCCATCGCCGACTATCTGCTGGAGATGGATCACAACGTCATCCCCTCGGCGGCTCGAGTGCAACGGGACATCGAAAGCCTCTTCGCCGACATGCGCCACCGGCCGAGCGACGGAATGACCCAGAGCGGCGGCTGCATGGTTTTCGTCTCCAAGACCGGCAAGCTGGGCCTCTTCCTCGATGCTGTCTTGGGGGAGCACTACAAGCGGCTGAAGGATACTCAGAACGCTAGGGCTATGACGCGGGGAGCGTCAGAGATGCCCGAAAAATGAAACTGGAACGCTTCTCCCCGTCGTTCATCAGCCCCTTGTTCTGCTTCTTCAAAATCTCCGAGATACCAAGACAATGTTCAAACTACCAAGCTACGAATGGAAGCCTGTTGTCCACATGGACAAGGTTAGAATCATGGCCGGAAACGGCGGCTGCTGGATCGCCGATGTGCAATTCGGGCGGTCGCGGCCACTGGCGAGCAATGGCAGAAATGATGCCGCCGCCATCTGTGCCGTGCCGGAAATGTATGCAGCTCTCCGCAGGGTGGCAGAATGCGAACTGCCGGACGACGTGAAGGCGCTGGTGACGTCGGCTATCCAGAAGGCGGATCGAAGCATCTGAGCAGAACGCGCCCTCTCTCCCGCCCGCAACCCCTGAAAGACCATGAGCACGATTTGCCAGAAATGCGAAGATGGACCTTGGCCTGCCGCTTACCGGCACTGCCCGAACTGCGGACATGGTCTGCAAGGGGTGGAGGGTCCGGAGCAGGGACTTGTTGCGGCGACTGCGGAGCAGGCGAAGCGACAAGGCGCTGCGGAGGAGCGAAGCCGGGGGAGAGGGCGCGTTGCGCCGGTGGAGGCGAAGGCAGCCCTCATATGGGCGGCTGAACAAGCCCACACTGAGGCCCTGTCGATGCAGGATCACGCCAACGCTTTCAAATCACGGGGTATGTTCGATTTGGCTGAAATCTCCGCCCGCCGAAGTGCCGAGTATCGGAGGCGCGCCGAAGTTATTACTTCGCTGCTGCCGGAGCCGGAAAGCGGAGCCGATGCCCCAGCGTCACCCCCATTCTTGGAACCCTCCACCGAAGCCAACCCGTGACCCCTTGCCCTGTGTGGCGGAGCGGCCGGCGCAACGCAATAGGCATGGCAGCGGGAGCTGCTGTGCCGCCTCGGAAAAGCGATTGAAGAGCTTCACCCGCTTGCCATCGCCGACTTGTTCATCCTCTTCCGAAATACCAAACGACCATGAAAACACTGACAACCCCAAGACCGAAAACGTCTGACCCTGAAATTATCCGCAAAGCAGCCGAAAAACTCGCGCCAGAAGTGGCGGAATGGATCGGAGATGGAACACCCGTCGAAGACATCATACTAGACCTTGAAAAAGCGATGCGATGGAGCCGCGACGGATACAAGCTCGCCCGCGAGTTGGACGACTATGACCCAGATGCGCAACTGGTGGAAATCTTGGATTCCGCCGAACACTACAAATCCCAAGCCAAAGACAAAGCCTGTGAAGAATGGGTGAAGTCCGAAGGACTAGAAGCGCCAGAGATAGGATCGGAAGTGATCGACTCCGCGAAGCCTGAGCAGGGAGTGGGAATTGTAGGGAGAAACTGGCCCGATGGTCGGTCAACGGTGTCATTCGCAACCCTTGGCCATGTAACGGAAGGGCCAGGCTGTCACGGTCTGATTCTCGAATGGGAGCGGCTGGAACCTTCTCGGATGAACGCTCAAGCTGTGGCGCATGGCGTCACTGCGGAGCCCAGCCCAGCCAAAGAATAGCCTTAGCCATGTCGTCCACCAGCGTCTTGTTCCATGCCATCATCCAACCATCATCTTCATGAGCTGGCACTATTCGCGGGCGCTGGTGGAGGCATACTCGGCGGCAAGCTGCTCGGGTGGAAATGCGTCTGCGCCGTCGAAGTCGAGCCCGCCGCCCGTCGCATGCTCGCCGCCCGACAAGACGACGGATGCCTCGATCCCTTCCCCATCTGGGACGACGTGCGAACCTTCGATGGGAAGCCATGGCGTGGACTGGTGGATGTCGTCTCTGGCGGCTTCCCGTGCCAGGACATCAGCAGCGCCGGCCGGGGAAAAGGAATCACCGGAAAGCGGAGCGGCCTCTGGTCTGAAATGTCTCGGATCATTGGCGAGGTGGGACCGCGATACGTCCTCGTGGAGAACTCACCAGTTCTCACTTCTCGGGGACTTGGAACCGTTCTTGGAGACTTGGCCGCGATGGGGTATGATGCGCGGTGGGGAGTGCTGGGAGCTGTCCACGCCGGCGCTCCTCACAAACGGGAACGAATCTGGATCGTGGCCCACGCCGCTGGCGAGCAATGCCAAGGGGGTGGACTACCAATACGATCAGGGCGACCACTCGAAGCCTCGCCTGACTCTGTGCGGAATGGCGAAGCTGTGGCCGACGCCTCACGGGTTCAGCCCGGACGGTCGGACCAACGGCCCGAGCGGGAACGAGCTGGGGCGGGCGGTGAATCAATCACTCTGGCAAACGCCGGTGGCGGACGATGCGGTGAACCGGACCAAGGGCAAGGTGAACAGCCGCGGCGAGCCGAAGCTATCGGCTCAGGTGCTGACCTGTCCGACCCCTCGCTCTCGGGACTGGAAGGACACCGGCACGGTGCCCCCCTCGCGGATGGAAGACCCCGGCAAGGACTCGCTGGGCCAATGGCTGGCCCGGACGGAGCCTGGTGGCTCGCTGAACCCGACGTGGGTCGAGTGGCTCATGGGGTGGCCGCTCGGGTGGACCGACTCCGCGCTCTCGGCAACGGACAGGTTCCGGCAGTGGTTGCGCTCGCATGGAAGCTTTTGAAACGATGATGAAACCGATGATGAACAAGCCGCGCCGTCAGGCATGGAACAGTAAATTATCCCAACCCAATGTAGAATAACACGACTTATGAAGACTGATCGTGAAGCAGTTATCGAATTGCGCGAGGCGCAGTTGAAAGCGGGGCATCTGGTGAATACGCGGAAGAGCTACCGGGGCTGGGTGCTTCGCTACCGGTCCGCGCGGCGGTCGGGGCTTTGCAGGGACCTGCAGGGCTACCTGGACCGGCTCTCGACGGTCGAGCGGGTGAACCCGAAGACCGTGCGCCAGGCGCTGAACGCGCTGAAGTTTTACCACGAGAAGGTGCTCGGCTTTGCGATCCCGGAAAACTCCCTGCGGCTGCCGAAGGTGAACCCGCACAAGAACGTGCCGGTCTGGCTGACCCACGAGGAGGCGGTGGACGTGATCGGCCGCATGCGCGGGGATGCGCGGCTGCAGGCGGAGCTTCTCTACGGCACGGGCAGCCGGATCACGGCGCTGCTGACGCTGCGGCTGAAGGACATCGACCTCGGCCGGCAGATCGTGGTCTTCCGCCAGGACAAGGGCGGCAAGTCGCGATCGGTGCGGATCCCTTCCTCGGTGATGCCCCGGCTTTC